>CAYWRT010000065.1:0-7889 GCA_964460815.1 uncultured Dehalococcoidaceae bacterium | reverse complement strand
ATACGATAATTTGCTGGCTGGCTATGAAACGCAGGAAATTACCATCAAGAAGCAGCAGGTAGAGGCGGCTGAGATGGCACAAACTCAAGCCCAGAAGAACCTTGATGAACTGGCTGAGGACATTGCTATGCAGGAACTGCAGTTGGTATCAGCCAACCAGACTATAATGCAAACCCAGCAGTCGGTAGAGCTGTCCCAGCAGTCTCTGAATGAAGCCCAGAGGCAGCTTGATGAAGCCGCCATCGTCGCTCCTTTTAGCGGCTTGGTCGCCCAGGTTCTGGCGAAGGAGGGGGACAATATTCCATCGCCGTCCATGGCTCCCACGACAATCATTCACTTGATTGACCCTGCCCTCATGGAGCTGGCGGTGGAGGTCGATGAGATAGACATACCGCGGGTGAGGCTGAACCAGGAGGCTGTTATCACTGTGGATGCCCTGCCAGATGCCGAGTTTAAGGGTACGGTCACCGCCATTTACCCGGTACCCAAGGAGGTGGGTGGGGTGGTGCTCTATGATGTCAGGTTGTCCATTGATGCTCCAGAAGAGTCCGGCATCAAGGTTGGGATGAGTGCCTCGGCTGATATTAAGTTTGAGGAACATAGCCAGGTCCTGCTGGTGCCGAGCCGGGCGATTCAGAAAGACAGTCAGGGCGGGACAATAGTCAAGGTCATGTCCGGTGAGCAGATAGAGGCAAGGCCGGTGGTTGTCGGCTTGGATGACGGACTGCGGGCGGAGATTATCAGCGGGCTCAGTGAGGGGGAGACGGTGGTGGTGGAGACCCGGGTGAAGTCAACATCGGGGATGAGCATGTTCGGATAGGCATGACTTAATCAATAAAGAGGGAAGTGTTAACCGTGTCACAGGTCAATGGCATGATTGAACTGGAAAATATTACCAAGGTCTACCACATGGGCAAGGTCGAGGTCCCGGCCCTCAGAGGCGTGAATCTCAGTGTGCGGGCGGGAGAGATGGTAGCCCTTATCGGCGCCTCCGGCTCGGGCAAGTCAACGCTGATGAATATCATCGGCTTTCTGGACAAGCCTACCGGGGGTAGATACACCCTTGAGGGTATCGATGTCAGCCAGTTGAATGATAACAAGCTGGCCGAGATGAGGAACAAGAAAATAGGGTTTGTCTTTCAGACGTACAACCTTTTACCGCGTGCCAGTGCCCTGTCCAATGTAGAATTGCCTCTGGTCTATGGGGGCACGCGTCAGAAGCACAGGCGTGCCCGGGAGGCGCTGGAGCGTGTCGGCCTGTCGGCACGTGCCAACCATAAACCGACGGAGCTGTCGGGTGGCGAGCAGCAGCGGGTGGCTATTGCGCGGGCGCTGGTCAACAACCCGTCTCTGGTTCTGGCGGATGAGCCTACCGGCAACCTGGACAGCAGAGCTACCGCCGAGATAATCTCCATTTTCTGCCAGCTTAATCAGGAAGGCATCACTGTAGTCCTGGTGACCCATGAGCCAGATGTGGCGGCACAGGCGAAGCGCATCATCCGCCTTATGGATGGAGAGATTGTTGAGGATAAAAAGGTTAACTAGGTGGTTATTAAGCGGGGCAATCGAGGAGATTAATAGTGAAGTTTGTTGAGTCCTTTTTTATTGCTATCAGGTCGCTTTTCAGCAATAAGCTGCGCTCCTCACTGACCATGCTGGGTGTTATCATCGGCGTGGGCTCGGTAATTACCCTGATGTCGGTGGGGAGGGGAGCCGAGGCATCGATAACCTCCACCATTGAGGGGATGGGCACCAACCTGGTCTACGTAACATCGAAGACGCCCGGAGTGGGGGGTCTGGCCTCTATGGGAATGGCTGCTTACAGCTTTACCCTGGATGACGCCAGGGAGATTGCCGAGCGTGTCCCCTCGGTAGTGGCCGTAGCTCCGATAACCGAGAACTATGTTGAGGTGGCTGCCGGCGATGAGAGTGTTGTTGGTGTTATTGAGGCCACCACCCCTGAATTTGAGCAGGTATTGAATTACCCGATAGGAAGTGGGCAGTTCATTACCGAGCGGCATGTAGCCTCAAGGGGTATGGTGGTAGTACTGGGGAGTGATGTGGCTGAAGACCTGTTTGGTAACGGTGAGGCGGTCGGGCAAAAAGTGAAAGTCAGCGGACGCCAGTTTGAGGTTATCGGGGTTCTGGAAAAAAAGGGTGGGCAGATGATGGGGGTCAGCATGGACTCAATAATAGTGGTGCCCATAACCACTTATCAGACGAGGCTTTTCCCGGGGCGAACCGTCCGCGGTGAGGATGCTATCCAGGAGCTTGCCGTCAAGATAGAGAGCACCGATGTTGCCGATATAGTCAGTGCGGATATTACCGATTTGCTTATGCAGCGGCACCGCATTACCGAAGAAGGCAAAGAAGATTTCCTTATCATGACTCAGGAGCAGATGATGGGCATGATACAGGAGGTAACCGGGATACTTACGCTGGTTCTGGGAGCCATCGCCAGCATCTCGCTGATAGTGGGCAGTATCGGCATTATGAACATCATGCTGGTCTCGGTAACCGAGCGCACCCGGGAGATTGGCATTCGCAAGGCGGTCGGTGCCAAGCGCCGGGATATTCTACTTCAGTTCCTGCTGGAGGCAGCCGTGCTGAGCTTATCCGGCGGCGCTGTCGGTATCATCGGAGGCTGGGCCGTATCATGGCTGATTTCAACCTTTTCAGCGGCTGCCGGCATTAACATAACGGCGGTGGTATCACCAGATATCGTGATTCTGGCTATCTCGGTTTCAGTTTTTATTGGCCTTATCTCGGGCATATATCCGGCCATGAGGGCAGCCAGGCTGAACCCGATTGACGCCCTGCACTATGAGTAGTAGAATGTGGGAAAGTCAGGAGGCGGGTTGATTAAGCGGACATGAACTGGCTTGATATCGTTATTTTGATATTGTTAGTTGTCTCTATCCTCACCGGGCTTAAGATAGGGCTCATTAAGGCTGTCTTATCCCTGGTCGGGGTGGTGGTTGGTGTGGTTCTGGCGGGGCAATACTCCGTTGCCCTGGCCGGGCACCTGACCTTTATTTCCCAGCCAAGTCTGGCCAAGATTGCTGCCTTTGCCATCATTCTGATTGTGGTGATGATAATTGCCGCCGTTCTGGCGTCGATAATAAAGTGGGCTGTTTCCGCGGTGATGCTGGGCTGGGTAAACCGCCTCGGCGGCGCAGTCTTTGGTTTGGTGCTGGGTGCTATCTTCTGTGGTGCCCTGCTGGCCATGTGGGTCAAGTTTTTGGGTATAGCCGAAACCGTTGAGGAGTCAGCCCTGGCTGGCCTGTTACTGGACGGCTTCCCGATGGTACTGACTCTGTTGCCGGGTGAGTTTGACTCGGTTCGTTCTTTTTTCCAGTAGTAGCTATTATTTTCAACCTCACCACCTTCAGGATTTTACAACCCTCCCCCCTCGTTTCTAATCTAATCCCACCCGGCCACCCTCGTACCATCGGCGGCTTGGCCCGTCAGTAACCTCCCACTTATTCGGTGGTGGGGTGGGTATATCTAACGGATAAGCGGAAAATGATGCGGGGTGGCTTGGGTGGGAAAAGATAAAAGCGGCTGGGGTGGTGGGCATATCTTGAGGGATAAGCCACAGATTATGCTGGGCGGCGGGTGGGAATAGATAGAATGGGCTTCACACCCTCTTTACTTCCCCCTTATACCCCCAGAAGGGAGAGGGAGAATTTATAAAGAGGGGCTGACACCTCTCTCCGCAGGCAACATCTTTTTAACCTGCATCCCTGCTATGGTTCGACAGGTCAACCGAGTTATCAATCTAAACCAGTGATTGCTGGCCCGTTTCATTTAGATGCCGGGACCTCACCGGAATGGAGCTCTGGCTGCTTTTAGCCGTGGCTCTACTTTCTGGGGTGGTCCGGGTCAGGGACACAGGCATCAACCGGGCAGATTTCAGCACACTTGGATGAATCGTAGAAACCGACGCACTCCGTGCACTTGTTGAAGTCGATTACGTAGGTTGTCTCCCCCTCGCTGATGGCGTTGTTGGGGCACTCCGGCTCACAGGCTCCACAGCTGATACACTCATCCGTAATTTTATACGCCATTCAATTTACCTCCTGGATATTTCCCAAAAAATTTACTTAATAAATATATTTTTCTGAACAGTCTCTATATTTTGCTAACACCCTTCTTTCTTAAAGCTTCAGCCACATGTTGGGGAACAAGACAGGTGATATTACCTTTCAGGCTGGCGACTTCTTTCAATAAGCTGGAACTGAGGAACTGGTACTCCTGGCTGGCCATGAGGCAGACCAGTTCTAGCTCAGGGTATAATTTCTTGTTCATCATGGCCATCTCGAACTCTCTATCAAAGTCAGCGCTCATTCTCAGTCCGCGCACCATAACCTTGGCATTAACCTCTCTGGCAAAATCAACGGTCAGTCCGCTGTAGGCTCTTACCTCGACATTAGGTAGATTGGCTACAGCTTGTTTCGCCAGATTGACACGCTCCTCAATGGAGAAGGAAAGGTGCTTATCCGGGGATTCAAAGATGGCAATGATTATTTTTTCAAAAAGCCTGGAAGCTCTGGTGGTAATATCTATATGTCCGTTGGTTATCGGGTCAAAGCTACCCGGGTAGAGAGCAATGGTCAAGGGCTGACCTCCTTTTGGTATATTGAAATGCAGCTATCACCATGACGGTGCTCTTTAATGAGATTCAGTGTGGCGTAGGTCGGGTTCAGGGGGAGGTGGGGGGAGTGGGTTACCACTACAGTTGAGTTTGTCCCGACCAGTTTGGATGTTGCCAGTTGCGTTATCAGATTACCTATAGACGTATTGGAATAGGGTGGGTCCATCAGTATAATGTTGTACTCCTTATCAAGAAAGGGAAGTGCCTTAGCGACATTACGGCAGTAAATATGAGCCTGTGCTGCCAGATTTGTCTTTTCTAAATTTTCCTTAATTATACCACAACACCGTGGTTCACTTTCAACAAAGTCCACCCAGCCGGCACCCCGACTCAGAGCCTCGATACCCAGGGCGCCGCTACCGGAAAACAGGTCAAGCACCTGTGACCAGTCGCTGGCAATATTTTCTAAAATATCAAAGATGGCCCCCCGTACCAGGTCCGTTGCCGGACGGGTTGTCGTACCTTTGGGGAACTTCAGTCGGTGTCCCTTCGCCTTGCCGGCAATAACTCGCATATCAAGTATAAGGCATTGCTTACATTAACTTCAATATTATAGTCTACTCTGGTGATATTCAAAAAGTTTTACTCGGCTTTGTCTGATTTTATAATTACGTCATTAGAATAACCAAGTAATAGGATAAACAGTTGAAACGGAATTGTCAATAAAGCAACTATCTGTGGTATGGAGGCGGTGCCTTATAACGTTGAGAAATTAAAATGCGTGTAAGTTATCTGGGGCCTGGTAAACAGAGAGGCTGTGGGCAAAAAGCACCACAGCCTTTATTACGGCCACAGCCTGGACAAATCCCCAATTTCATGCCGCTGCTGTGGCCGTTCTCCAGTTTGCTATCGTGTCCGCTGGTTATGCCAGGCAAACCCACGTTGGTTTGTCCCGTGGCAAACCCTTATTAATTATCTTTGCTGAGCACCCAGGGCTCATAGCCTTTCTGTCCTCACTACCCCTTATGATTACTGGAAAATTGCTCTCCGGGATGAACAGCTCTCCGCCTTTAGTAGTGAGAGGGAGTCTGTGTGGATGTTTGAGCTGGTTTCCCCGCCGGAGTTGTTGTCTGGCGTCGATGATTGAATAGCGGACGGCGCAGGAAAGAGGGGACATCCAGCTCCTCTTCACTCTTCATGCCTTTCAGGAGTCGCGTCAGTTCATCCTCCTCCTTTTCCATTCCCTTCGGCCCTAGCTTGGCAGTGAATCCAGTGGTAATCAGGGTAATCCTTACCTCATTATCCATAGACGGGTCATTGGCGACGCCGAAGATGATGTTAGCATCGGGGTCCACCGCTTGCTTGATGACATCAGCCGCCTGGTTGACTTCGTAGAGGGTAAGGGTGCTGCCGCCAACAATGTTAAACAGGACGGCCTTGGAACCCTCGATAGAGACATCCAGCAGAGGACTGGCCAGTGCTTCTTTGGCGGCGTCGGTAGCCCGGTTTTGCCCTGAGCCTCTGCCTATGGACATCCAGGCTGGACCGGCGTCCTTCATGACTGCCTTGACATCGGCAAAGTCGAGATTAATCATGCCGGGGGTGGTGATGACTTCGGCGATAGCCTGCACACCGTGTCTCAGCACGTCGTCGGCCAGCCTGAAAGCGCTGTCCACACCGGTCTTCTGGTCACAGAGAGCCAGCAGGCGGTCATTGGGAATAATAATGAGGGTGTCAACCTTATCCAGCAAGTTGCTGATGCCCTCATCGGCCACCTCGCAGCGGTGGCTGCCTTCAAAGTTGAACGGTTTGGTAACCACGGCGATGGTGAGAGCGCCGCTGTGTTTGGCTATTTCGGCGATGACAGGAGCCGCCCCGGTGCCGGTACCGCCGCCCATACCAGCAGTGATAAATACCATGTCAGCCCCGGTAACGATGTCCTTGAGTTCGTCGCGGTTTTCCTCGGCGGCTTTCGTCCCTGAGAGGTGGTCACCACCGACGCCCAGTCCCTTGGTAAGCTTCGAGCCAAGCTGTACGCATTGCGGGGCTTCACAAATGGCCAGGGCTTGGGAATCGGTATTCATGGCGATAAATTCCACACCCTGAATATTCTCTCTGACCATGCGGGTTACGGCGTTGCAGCCGCCGCCACCTAGCCCGATAACCTTAATTTTGGCTGGATTAGCCACAAAACTTGTTCTTGCCATCTCCTCCTCCTTTTACTAGTGCTTAAAATGAATCCCCCCATTTTCGGGGACTACTAGCGGAATAGCTTTCTGAGCTGGAAGGCCAGGCGGCGCAGGGCACCACCAAATAGCCCTGACGTCCAGTTCTTCTTGCCATCATGCTTTGTCCCCCAGAGCAGGAGGCCAACACTGGTGGCATATGCCGGGTCTCGAAGAGCATCAGCAATGCCATATACATCAGTGGGAATGCCCACTCTTACCGGGAGCCGGAGTATGTCGCGTCCCAGGGCAGAGATGCCGGCCAGATTGGAGCTGCCGCCGGTGAGCACCAGACCAGCCGGGACCAGTGCTTCATATTCCGAGTTTGGCATCTCTAGCAGGATAAGCTTCAAGATTTCTTCAACTCTGGCCCTGATAATGTCACATAAATCCTGGTAGGAGACGCCATGTCCATCCTGTGATATGGCGGGGGCGGTTTCCACCTTGCTCTCGTAGACCGGCATGACGCTGCCATACTTTTTCTTCATCTCTTCAGCGATATCAAATGGCAGCCCCAGGCCGATAGCGATGTCTCGGGTAAGTTGATAACCGGCTACCGGCAGAATAGACGTATGCCAGATGCTCCCTTCTCTGAAGACAGCAACGTCGGTAGTCCCGCCGCCGATGTCAGCCAGTATCACGCCTACCTGCTTCTCGTCTTCGGTTAATACTGCCTCACTGCTGGCCAAAGGCTCGAGGATGAGGTCCTCAATATCTATCCCGATGCTGCGAATGCACTTTACCAGATTCTGAATGGAGGTTACGGCCGCCGTAATGACATGCGTCTCCACATCCAACCGGAAACCATGCATTCCTACCGGATTCTTGACTCCTGCCTGTCCATCGACAGCGTAGTTGCGCGGAATAACGTGAAGCAGCCTTCTGTCACTGGCAGTCTTAACACTCTGGGCAGTGGCCAGGACGCGCCTCAGGTCATCAGGGCGCACCACGCGGTCATTACGGGTAATGGCAACTACGCCGTGGTTATTTATTGAGGTGACATGTCTTCCGGTAACACCGACGTAGGCTGATTCCACCTTGTAGTTGCTGGCCTGTTCCGCCTTTCT
>CAYWRT010000064.1:0-11519 GCA_964460815.1 uncultured Dehalococcoidaceae bacterium | reverse complement strand
GCGTCAACCTTGCGGTCGTGATGCAGCTCTATGATTTCGGCGTGGTCAAGATATTTCCCGGCTATCTTGGCCAGGTGCATCATCAGCACGGCACCCAGAGCAAAGTTGGGGGCTACCACGATACCAATCTTGTTAGCCACAGCTAACCGCTCCATCTCTTTAATATCATCACCGGTAAAGCCAGTAGTGCCGATTACCATGCTAATGCCACGTTCCGCAGCCGCATGTACGGCTGGCATGGTGGCTTTCGCCACCGTAAAATCCACCACCACATCCGGCTGGCAGCTGTCCAAGATGTAGCCCAGGTCAGCCGAAAAGGGCACCTCCGAGCCACCAGGCAATGTCAGATAATCCTCAGACACCTTTAAATCGACAGCGCCTACCAGCTCCGTTTCCGGCTCCTGGCAAACAGCCTTAACCACCTCCTGCCCCACCCTGCCTGATGCACCGTACACTACCACCTTTATCAGTTCCATAACAGAACACCTCAAAAAAATATCGGGAAAGACCTTAGTCGTGCTTGAACGGAGGTCTCGGCGAGCTTCCACCCGTCCGGTACGGGCGCTCTCTACCGGAATAAGGCGGTTTACCCCGGGACGGGTAGCCAGACGATGACGTGCCACCACCACTTCTCTTAAACGGGTAGTCCGCTGAGGGTGAATCTTCGACCCCGGCTCCAGGAATTTGAGAAACCTTTTCAAACACTGCCCGCCGTGACAGATTTATTCTGCCCAGATTGTCAATGTTAATTACCTTGACCATAACCTCATCGCCAATCTTAACCACATCTTCAACCTTACCCACGCGGTAGTCAGCCAGCTCGCTGATATGCACCAGCCCTTCTTTACCGGGCAGGACCTCCACCATGGCGCCGAAGTCCAGAATACGGGTTACCTTGCCGGTGTAGATACTACCAACCTCCACCTCCCGGGTCAGCCCCTCAATAATGGCAATAGCCTTTTGGGTCGCTGCCATATCAGGGGAACCGATGACTACCGTGCCATCGTCACTGACGTCAATGGTCGCCTTGGTCTCCTCAATGATTGACCTGATTGTCTTACCACCGGTGCCGATGACGGCACCAATCTTACTCGGGTCAATTTTTATCTTGGTCATTCTGGGCGCATAGCGGCTGACCTCAGACCGGCTGGAACTGATAGCTTCATTCATTTTATCCAGGATAAACAAACGAGCCTCCCTGCCCTGAGCCAGCGCCTTTTCCACTATCTCCAGGCTTATCCCCTTGAGCTTGGTATCCATCTGTATCGCGGTGATGCCACCACTGGTTCCAGCTACCTTGAAGTCCATATCGCCATAGGCATCCTCCAGGCCCTCAATATCAGTCAACACCGCATATTTATCATCGTCACCGGTAACCAGACCCATGGCTATCCCGGCCACGGCTGCCTTTACCGGTATGCCCGCATCCATAAGGGATAAACTGCCGGCACAAACACTGGCCATGGAGGTACTGCCGCTGGAACTCAGGACTTCCGAGACGAGGCGAATAGTATAGGGGAAGTCCTCATCTGCCGGCAGTACCGGTGCCAGAGCCCGCTCGGCCAGGGCACCATGCCCAATCTCACGACGGCTGGGGGAACCGACACGCCTCACTTCACCATTAGAGAATGCGGGAAAATTATAGTGGTGCATGAAGCGCTTACTTTCCTCTATACCCAGGCCATCCAGCATCTGCTCCTTCCGGGTGGAACCCAGGGTAGTGATGGTCAATACCTGGGTCTGCCCCCTGGAGAATAGACCGGAACCATGAGTACGCGGCAGAAGCCCTATCTCACACTTAATAGGACGGATTTCGGTCAGACCGCGCCCGCCGATACGCTGCCCACTGTCGAGTATTCCTGTCCTTACTTCAGCCCTGACCCTTGATTCCAGAGCCTTAAGTATATCTTTTTCTGGAAACGACTCGCCCAGATTCCCCACAAGCTCTTTTACCAGCTCATCAAGCATCTGCTCACGCTTTTCTTTATCCGGCTGTCCAAGAACCTGGTCCAGCCTTTTATCGACGATTTCAGCCAGTGCCGAAACTGCCTTCGGGTTAACCCCGCTGACAGGTACTTCTATTTTGGCTTTACCCGCCGCCTGTTGAAGTTGTTCTTGAAGCTTAATAATATCCTGATTAGCCTCGTGGCCAAACCTGACCGCCTGTAAAACGACATCCTCAGAAACTTCCTTAGCCCCCGCTTCCACCATGATAACCTTCTGCCTGGTGCTGACAACAACGAGGTCAAGCTGGCTCTCTTCAAGCTGGGCTAAGGCCGGGTTCAAGACCAGTTCACCATTAATGTAGCCAATATTAACGGCGCCTATCGGGCCGTCAAATGGCACTTCTGATATGGACAGGGCTGCCGAAGCGCCGATAACCGAAAGGATATCCGGGTCATTCTCCTGGTCAGCGGAAAGGACCGTGGTAATAATCTGAATATCATTACGCCACTCCTTGGGCAGGAGCGGACGTATGGGACGGTCTGTCTGACGGCAAGCCAGCGTAGCGTGCTCACTGGGACGCCCCTCCCGCCTGATAAAGCCCCCCGGTATTTTACCGGCGGCATAAAGCCTCTCTTCATAGTCAATGGTCAGCGGCAGAAAATCCACCCCCTCCCGCGGCTCCTTATTAAAGCAAGCCGTGACCAGAACCAGGGTCTCGCCATAACTGACGGTTACGGCCGCATTAGCCTGTCCGGCAAGCTTCCCTGTCTCGATAACAAGGTGGCGACCCCCAACATCACAACGAAAAGATAGTGGTTCCAAAAATTACCCCCTCCATCCAGAAGACTCTACTTACGCAGTCCCAGCTTCTTGATTAATTGATTATACCGACCTACATCCTCCCGGCTGAGGTAAGCCAAAAGCCTTCGCCTCTGCCCCACAAGCTTGAGCAGGCCACGCTGAGTGTGATAGTCGTGACGGTTGGCGGCCATGTGCGTGGTCAGCTGATTTATCCTCTCCGTAAGCAGAGCCACCTGCACCTCGGTCGAACCGGTGTCGCCTTCGCGAGCCTGAAAATTGCTGATAACCTCTGTCTTTTTCTCTTTGTCCAAAGTATGCCCCTCTCCCTACCCGATATTTTCATAATGATTTACGCACAATTATAGCACAAGGCGCTGCATAAGTAAATTTTTTTACTGACCTAATTTCCGCCAGTTAGACAAGGAAGCTATCCACTTAGTATAATTATTATAAGGGTTAATATACTGTGACTAGTAACGTACAACATAAAGTTAATAAATAAAAAGGTAGGAGGGATGTGTCATGCGCGGCTTCGGAATCTGGGAGATTGTCCTCATCCTGGTGATTGTTCTCATTGTTTTCGGCGTGGGGAAGCTGCCGCAGGTCGGCGGTGCCATCGGCAAGGGACTGCGCGCCTTCAAAAAAGGACAGGCCGGTGAAGAAGAAGAGGAGAAAGAAGAAGAAGAGGTAGCCAGTCCCAAGAAGACTGTCCGCAAGAAAGCCGTCAAGAGCTAAAATCCGCACTGAACTAACAGAGAGAATGAGCTATCTTTACCCTCAGGTGGAGGTACAGCACAAAGAAAAGGTGAGGGATGGGATTTCTCGGCATAGGTACATGGGAGATATTATTAATCCTCATTCTGGCACTGATATTTCTGGGACCAGGCAAGCTGACCGATTTTGCCAGAACACTGGGGAAGACGGTGCGTGCCATCAGGAAAGCCAGCGCCGACCTCACCACAGCCGTTACCAGGGAGCTGGAAGCAACCAAAAACGAACCACCGTCATCTCAGCCAAAACAAGAAAGCAACGTTAAAACCGGGGAAACGCCACCAGACACCAACCAGACAACAGCCACAAGCCGGGATGACCAGCCCACCAAACCGGGAGGGGCATCAGCAGCAAAATGACTGACGGCGAAAAAAGGCTGACTCTCCTCGGCCACTTCCAGGAACTGCGCAAGCGTCTCATCAGGAGTGTCATTGCCGTAGCCATTACGTCAGCAATTTCCTTCATATTCTGGGAGTGGCTATTCTACATCCTGATTTTGCCGGCAGAAGGCATCAATCTCGTCTTCATTGAACTGACGGAGATGATTGGCACCATTATGAGGGTATGCCTCGCCAGCGGCCTTATTCTCGCCATGCCCTATCTCACCTTCCAGGCAATCATGTTCGTCTCCCCGGCACTCACCCGCAAGGAAAAAAGGTATCTATATGCCGTACTCCCCTGGATAGCTTTCATGTTCCTGGCGGGTGTTGTCTTCGGCTACTTTATCCTGATACCACCGGCCATCGGATTCCTGTACACCTTCGGCAGTGATATCGCCACCCCTCAGATTAAAATCGGGAATTATATCGCCATTATTACGCGATTGCTGCTGGCCATAGGTCTGGTCTTCGAGCTGCCGGTGGTAACCACCTTCCTGGCGCGTATTGGCATCGTCAAGGCAAAGTGGCTCGCTGATAAACGAAAAATGGCCATCATCGCCGCCTTCATCATCGCTGCCATAATCACCCCGACCTTCGACCCGATAAACCAGAGCCTGGTGGCGGTACCGCTGGTTGTCCTGTATGAGATGAGCATCTGGCTGGCAAAACTTGTCGAACGTAAGAAAATTGAAGCGTCTGAAGAACCGCCAGCATCCTGACGCTGACCGAACCAGTCCCACTGCCGTCGGCTGGTCATGGCAATGTTTTTTCTGGTAATATATATCTATCCAGACAAGGGGGCGGATGAGTCCCGGTGGGCTTCGCGGACTTCAAATCCGTTGGGGGGCGTTAGTAGCGTCTTCGGTGGGTTCGACTCCCATGCGCTCCCGCCAGTAAATTTTCACCAAAAAAATGAATCTTCCGGTGAGTTTTGAGGATAGCCCCAGGCTGTACTCCGCCATCGCAGATTGATGACAATTGGGTAAACGGGGAAAATCCGAAGATGGTGATGTGGTGGGCGTGGTTCGCCAGCTTAAATGATAGTTTGAAGTTCTACAAGGCACCGCTTCCCTAGGAACCAACCAGATGCAATTCCCCGATGTCAAAAGGCTGGCTATCAGGAACGGATGTATCCACCTGCTCCCCAAAAACCAAATCATCATGCGGGATTTTTTTCATAAGTTCCAGACAATTCTCCAGTCTCTCCCTGAGCATGTGAAGCGCGTCCTCAGCATCCCTTAGGTGTGCCTCGGCAGTTTTAAAGTTTGACGCTGCCATTCTGAGGTACTCATCAACTTCAAACATATCTTATTACCTCCTTCTTATGACGGTATCTGTTTTAAAAATCTTGCCCTGGTAATAGCATCCTATTAATACCACAATACCTGCAACGCTCATAGAGTCGAGGTATCTTATAATATCCCTTTTTACCACAGTGCGGGCACGGCACAAAACGCAGCCCTCGGCCACTGCCAATATTAGGTTTTTTAGTTACAACCTGAAGCATCACAATGCCAACCACACCTGAGTAGTTTTATCTAACTCTAATATACGTATGAGTTCGCGGAGAATCCCCTAATAGTAATTATTAGCATAGTATTTTGGTATGGTATGGAAGGGATATACTTTCAGGTATGTTGACAGACAGAGGATTTTAGGAATAGCGCCGGGATATACCGGGGTGGTCAACCTTGCGGAGAGCTTGAATTTTCACAACGGAGTGCGCACAGTTTGACACGCCTAATGGCAGCGCTTATAATAGAAGCCACCAATTAATATCGGGGTGCAAGTTATGCTTGAAATACCTTTTTGGATACTCCTGGTTATTATCATCATTGGAATAGTTATTTTAATCGGAATTTTTAAACTCATCAAGAAGATATTTTTTAAATTATTGCTCGCTCTCCTCATAATAATAATTTGTGTTGCGGTAGTCTTCTTTTTATTTACATGTTGAGATGGGCTTGTAATAGGCGGGACACTCATCTGTTACTTCGCTTCCCTCAGACACATAACCCGGGACACCCATCCGATTCCCCGGTTCCCTCATTCACATAAGGACAGTCGGGGCACCTCCACTTAACCGGCCTGTCTTTTTTGATGACCTCCTCTTCCTTCAGATTATCAAGCCAGGCAAGACATCGCTTCTCGTTCTCTTCCCCCACCTCAGCCGCTTCTCTGAAGAAATCGGCAATCTCAGTGAAGCCTTCCTCGCGGGCGACTCGCTCAAATTCGGGATACATCTGACTCCATTCGTAGTGCTCGTCTTCCGCGGCTGCCTTTAAATTCGTTTTCGTGTCTCCGCTCCCTTTGAGTAAGTCAATCTCCTTTTCAGTCCGTTCCCTTTTGTTCTCGGCTGCCTCCAGGAAGATACCCGCGATACGCTCCAAACCCTTCTCTTTAGCCACAGCCGCATAGTAGGTATACTTGTGGCACGCCTGCGATTCGCCGACAAAGGCGGCAAGCAGGTTCTGCTCGGTTTTGCTTCCCTTTAGTTCCATATTATATCTTGATAGGGTACCTGCCGTACTTCTTCACCGTGTCAACTACAGCCTGAACATTCTCCTGCGGCGCCTGTATCGGTATCCCGCACCCGCCACTGAGTATAAATCTGCCCCCGGGGGCACACTTCCGAATAAGCTCGATGCAGGCCGCCTCGACATCGGATGGCGTACCGTGAACCATTAAGCCAACCGGAGACAGATTACCACTTATCACCGCCGGTGCCAGCTCTCTCTTGGCTTCAGCCAGGTCGTCGGCACCACCGCCGGTAGACATGCCGAAGGCCGGGGTATGGTCCAGCCAGGTCTTGAACGCCTTGATACCGTTTAAAAAGGGGCCCACGGTACAGGGGTGTATGGCGATACCCATGCCCAGCTCCCGGCGCACCATCTCTATAAGCTCCGGGGTATGGTCGGCATGCATCCATACCGGATTCGCCAGGTATGCGTCCGAGCCTACCCACTGGGGAAAGTGGCACACGCTGCCCAGCGAACCGGCCCCGGCCTTTACCTGGGCTTTGGCAAACTCAAAAGACGTCTTGGTGATTACGTCCTCAACCTTCTGCCATAACGGCAGGTCCTTTTCCATGGCCATAAACATCTGCGTCCAGCCCATCAGGATACCGCCGGTTGATATCGAAAATTCGCACGAACCGCCGCATCCATATTTACCCTCAAGCTTCTTGTTAGCCAGCCTGATTGCCTCCAGGCACAAAGGCATCCTCCCGTGCTGGTACGGGTCGGCCGGCACCAGCTTCTCGGCATCCTTCATGGTCTTGACCAATGGGTCACCGTAGGCTATAGTCTCTAACGGGTCTCCCTCGTAAAGCCGGTGAGCATGCTGTGGCGTATAATCATCCCAGTAGGTAGTGGGGTAAGGCATACCACTGGCTTCGGCGATGGCCTCGGCCATTATCGTGGTATCGATACCGAGCGCAGCCGTGTCCAGACCGATTTCCCGGCAGCTCCACACCGCAGCGTTAACATTTTTCTCCACATCGAGGGTATAGTCCTGAAACGAGTTGTACCCGTATAGCCGGGCATAACTCCATGAATGCAAATGAAGCGAAACGGGCACCCGGTCCGGTTCTCCTCCCCGGGCGGCTATTCCCAATCTCTCCAGCGATGTCATCTCCGCCATCTTATTTCCCTCCTACGCATTCTTTAGCCAGTCTGACGGCGCCCGACGCCGTATTAGCGTATAATAAGCCATATTTGTGGGCAAACCTCCCGCTGACAGTAGTGCCACCTACCATTACCTTTACCCGGTCTCTCATCCGGGCGGCCTCCAGCAGTTCCAGGATTTTTTCAATTCGAGTGAAACCTGAGGTCTGGTAGGATGATATGGCCAGTATATCGGCGCTTCTTTCCTGTACTTTATGTACGAATAAGGTCAACGGGACATCCCTCCCCAAATAGATAACCTCAAAACCGGCGGCGGTAAGGGCGATGGCCACCATCTTGCCACCAACATCATGAACATCACCCTGCGGGGTCCCCAGGACCACCGTCCCCAGGGGTTCATGGGGCTGGAGACGTGGCTGCAATGCCTTTAAACACCTGCGGGCTGCCTCCATACCCATAAAAAGGTAGGGGTTCCCCCATACTTTATGGTTGCCGTATAACTTCTCTTCAAGTTCGGCAATACCCTGGCTTACGCCCTTTTCCCTGATACGCTCGGCAGTTATGCCCGCGTCCAGCGCCTCCTGAGTAGCTTCGGGGGCCGCATCGACCTCTCCCTCCAGGATTGCCTTTTTCAGCTTGTCGATAATTTCATTCTCCCTGTCACTCACCTGTCTGAACCTCCTTTATTCAAATCATTCAGGCTGCCCAGTTTTATACATCTACACCACTTATGGCACAATTTATCTATGGGCTGCTATTGTAAATATAAATAGCTGACTCCGTACTGTCAAGCCCCGTTTACAGACAAACCCGCGTGCGCTTAAATATGACATGGCAAACAGGACAACAAGCTGTGTCACTCTGTGTCACTTTGGGGGCTGTTTTCTCATATGGGCCAATGGTTAGCCCTGGGAAGAGTCAGTTAAAGTCCGGCGGCAGCCAGGATATCGGGTACCACTTCCTCCCTGCCGATGGCCATAATATGAACGCCATCGCAGAGGGAATCCTTCTTCAGGGTAGCAATCGTTCTACCCGCAATCTCAATCCCCTTGGCCAGCATCTCTTCCTTGGGTACGGTGGACAGCTCGTCAATCAGCTCCTGAGGCACAAAGATGCCGGGGACGTTTTCCGTCATGTATTTAGCCATTCTGGCCGATGATAGCAGGACTATGCCCGCCAGTATCTTAACGGGAAACTGGCGGGCGTGTTCCATAAACCGGCTGAAGTTTTCCAGGTCATAGATTGCCTGGGTCTGGAAAAATTCGGCGCCGCCCTCGACCTTCTTTTCAAATTTTATCAACTGCGGCTCGATGGGTTGTGCCTCGGGGGTAACGATAGCCCCGGCACAAAACTCCACTGTCCCGTCAAGATTGTTGCCCCCCAGGTCCTGGCCGGAGGCCATCTGACGAATTGCCATCAGCAGTTGCAGGGAATCGAGGTCGAAGACACCTTTAGCCTCCTTATGGTCGCCTACGGGTACGGCATCACCGGTGAGACAGAGGACATTCCTGATGCCCCGGGTGTAGGCCAGGAGAAGGTCAGCTTCGAGAGCCAGGCGATTACGGTCACGACAGGTCATCTGCATAATAGGCTCACCACCCCGCTCTATAATGGCCAGACAGCCGCCCAGGGAGGGAAACCGCATTACTGAGCTCTGGTGGTCGGTGACATTAATCCCGTCCACCCTGTCCTTGAGAAGGTCAATATGGTGCAGCATCTTTTCCAGATTTGTTCCCTTGGGCGGTGCCACCTCGCTGGTAATGACAAACTTGCCGGAGTCAAGGGCTTCTTTGAAACGTGATACCACTATCCTTACCTCCTCGCTAGATTCTAACCACCCTCGGTCTGGGCACTATGTGATGGTTCCGTGGTGGCTGGTACTTCCGCATCAGGTCCAGCCTGCCCTGCTCCTTCAGCCGTTGATAAATGAGGGTCCAAGCACAGTCCCTCTCTTTATCAACCTCGCACTTGCCATTGTTGGTGCCACCGCAGGGACCGTTAACCAGCCCCTTGTGGCAGGCGGTGATGGGGCAGATGCCGGCAGTTTCACCCAGAAGACACTGACCGCACTGGGCACAGGCCTCGCGAAAGTAGCCGGGGCTGTCCTCCACCGCTATGAACAGGGTATCCAGAGCCGGAATTACTGGTTTATCCAGATAAAGGCTCATCCGGTGCACGCCCAGGGCACAGCTCATCGACAGAATACAGTCAGCACCACTGATAGCCTGTTTGTTCTCCTTCATAGCCGCCTCGGTCATGTCATCACAGGCAGTGGGGATAACTGTCCAGCCGGTGACACGCTTACCCAGCTCCTGAAGATACTCCTTCATCTCGACAACCTGGTCAATACCGCCGGTCTTGGTCATGGTGGTGCAGGTGCCGCAACCGATAACGAACACCCTGTCCAGACCATTCAGACCCTGCTGGATATCATCCCGGGATTTCTGCTTGGTTATCGATTTCATGGCATTCCCCTCCTTACCCTAATAAACTAGCTTTCCAGGTCGCACCTCAGGCACCGCTTGGCCTCCCGTATCGCTACCTCCTCAGTGAAGCCAAGCTCTATTTCACTGAAGCTGGTTCTCCTTTCTGCCACCGGCAGTGTCCGCACCCCTAATCTGGGCTGTGTCTCCCACGTCTCCTCAAGTTCCTGGAGGCTCGCTCCGGCCATATCACCGGTCTTTCGTTCGTAGATATCAACCCGCGAGGTATCACCCCTCAGATATTTGTCTATGGCGATGGCGGCTCTCCTCCCGGCCGCAATGGCCTCGACGACCATGCCCGGCCCGGTAACGAAGTCACCACCGGCAAAGACCCCGGGAACATTGGTAGCCAGGGTATTACTATCGACAACCAGTGTCTCCCACCGGGTGCGCTCCAGAGCACTGTCCGGAGGCAGGAAGGATAAATCGGGTGCCTGACCCACGGCCGCAATCACCGTATCCGCTTCTACCGGGAATTCGGAACCGATAATGGGGGCCGGCCGGCGCCGACCGCTTTCATCGGGTGCTCCCAGCTTCATGCGGGTGCACTGCAAGCCGGTCACCTTCCAGTCGCCGCTGACTATCCTCGTGGGACTGACCAGGAAATTGACCTGAACGCCCTCGGTGATAGCTTCGTCATACTCCACCTCGGTCACCGGCATCTCATCACGCGACCGCCGGTAGTAGATACCGGCTTCATCAGCACCAAGGCGCAGAGCGGTACGAGCCGCATCAAGAGCTACATTGCCGCCACCGATAATAGCCACCCGCTGACCAACCCTCACCTGCCTGCCCAGCCTGACATCCCTGAGAAACCTCAGACCGTAATAGAGCCCTTCGATATCCTCCAGTTCCCCAGGGATGCCCACGCGCTGACTCCGCTGGGCACCGGCAGCCACGAAGACGGCGGCAAAGCCATCCCGCTTCAAGTCCTCCACGGTGAAATTTACATTTATAGGGGTATTGTATTTTATCTCCACCCCTCGCCTGGCAATGTAGTCAATATCCTGCTGGATGGCCGCCCGGGGCAACCGGAATTCCGGTATGGCTACCGATAGCATGCCCCCACCTACGGGAAGAGCCTCGAAGACCGTCGCCGGGTAGCCTGCCTGGGCGAGGAAGTAAGCACAGGCGAGACCAGTGGGCCCAGCCCCCACCACCGCCACCCTCTGCTTTCTGGTCCGGGGAAACGGCTCGACCTCGGGAAGCTCGGAGCCATGGGCCGCATACCAGTCGGCGGCATAGCGCTTCAGCGTCCTGATGGCTACCGGGTCGTCCAGTTCCCCACGGCGGCACCTGCCCTCGCAGGGATGGTGGCAGATACGACCGCAAACAGCCGCAAAAGGATTACGTTCCCTGATAGTGTCGATGGCTTCCTTATATTCACCAGCGGCAATATAAGCCACATACCTGGGGATATTGATTCCCGCCGGGCAGGTATGCTGGCAGGGCGATATCATCAGGGCCTCGCAGACCGCCGCCGGACAATTCTTCTCCCGGATGTGCGCCTC
>CAYWRT010000063.1:0-11759 GCA_964460815.1 uncultured Dehalococcoidaceae bacterium | reverse complement strand
GCCAGCGCCTCCTCCGCCCGCTTAAGCTCAGTAATGTCAGTTGCCACGGATATCATACAGGGTTCACCACCGATGTTGATTAGCTCGGCTGAGAACAGGCTTGTGCTTATCTCGCCCGACTTCATATATAAGTGAACTTCCTCATTGCTGACTCTACCCTGTTCCTTCAACATCCGTAATATTTTGGTGCGTTCCTCTGCCTTCGCCCAGACACCGAACTCGGTGGTACTGTGGCCAATCACCTCTTCACGGGTATAGCCGGTAATACGGGTGTAGCTGTCATTAACTTCAATGAATTTGCCGTCTTTAAGCGTGGTGATGGCGATGGCATCAGGGCTGGAACGAAAGGCCTTGGAGAACTTTTCCTCCGACTCTTGCAGTGCTTCCTCGGCTCGCCTGTGCTCCTCTGCTAGTGCTATGTCGTGCAGGGCAAAGGCAATATCACCAGCAACCTCTTTGAACAGCATTTGTTCCCCTTCATCTCGAATAAAGACAACCGGGATACTAGCGGTCAACAGACCGTAGACCTTACCGTCATATTCCATTCTAATAGTCATTACTCCCTTGCCCCTGTGTATCTTGGCTAAAGGACAGTCGCTGCAATTTGTGCTCGGGTCTTCGGTAACTGTGACCCCTGATTGCATCAGTGCGGTGCGGGCGCAGTTACTCGGTTCTCCGCGTTCCAAGCGTTCAGCCAGCGGGAGGAAATCCTTGCCCAGGCCGGATTCAACTGTTTTTATGAATCCTCCGGAGTCATCTAGCAGGCTAATCCAGACATTATAGTAGCCGCGGGTCTCGATGAGTTCATCGCAGACACCTTTGAGTAGCCTGTCACGGTCTTTCTCTTTGGTAATCAGCTGGTTGACGTTGCGTATGGCAAGCAGCACCGAATTCAGGTGTTCTAATCTCTCCTCCGCCTGCTTGTGCACGGTGATATCGGTTGTCATAGAAATTAAACTTGGTTCACCGCCAATATTGATTAGCTCGGCAGAAAACAACCATACGCGTATCTCGCCTGACTTCATACGGAACTTAAATTCTTCATTGTAAACTCTGCCCCGTTCTTTCAGTATTTTTATCATTCTGTCGCGGTCTTCTGCCTTCGCCCAGATACCGAGTTCAGTTGAACTGTGGTTGATTACCTCTTCACGGGTATAGCCGGTAATGCGGGGGAAACTGTCATTAACTTCAATAAATTTGCCATTTTTGAGCGTGGTGATGGCGATGGCATCAGGGCTGGAACGAAAGGCCTTGGAGAACTTTTCCTCCGACTCTTGCAGTGCCTCCTCCATCTGCTTGCGCTCGGTAACATCTATTCTGTTTATGGCATTGTTTAGGTTTGACGTACTTGGGCGCCAGGCTTTTTGAACTTCAATAATTTGCTCTCTTATTTTCGAGATAGTTATCATTTCTCCCCCTCCTTTAAAGGGAAGTTCGCACTAAATCCTGCTGTTTTTATGGGATTTTGTTTTGGTTATGAACCAGTTTGTTTAGTTTAATGATAAACTGCTTATAAACTCATAAATTTTTGAGTTGATATTATAAAGAATATATAAAAAACTGAAATATATATACCTAATCAGAAGGATATGAGGGTAATATGTCCGGTGAGGAAGTCGTAGAAGAGGCTCTACAGTAATCCCAGTTTCTTGGCCTGCTGTTGGAGTGTACCTCTATGGTTCGGATGGGCTATCCTTATCAGGGCCTCGGCCCTCGCCTTATTGGATTTACCCTTCAGGTGAGCTATGCCGTATTCGGTCAAGACATAATCAGCGTAATAACGCGATACCGTAACTATCTGGGAGGCAAGCGGATTGTCCTTCTCCAGACTGGGGTGGGCCACTATTCTGGAAAACTGCGCGTTGCCGGATGTCGATGGGACTACGGTGATAAACTTGGAATCAGGGGCTATGGAGCAGCCCATGGCAAAATCCAGCTGTCCGCCAGAACCGCTGTACTGGTCCTGGAGCCCCAACACGTCAGAATATATGTTGCCAAACAGATCCACCTGTAAGGCGGCATTTATGGACACGATCTTGCTGTTCATGGCTATAACCTTCGGGTCGTTAGTATAATCTACCGGATACATTTCTATAAGCGGATTGTTATCCAGCCAATCGTATAACTTTTTGGTGCCGCCATTGAACGAGCAGGTTATCTTCCCTTTGTGTATGCTTTTCTTATTGTTGGTAACGGCTCCTTCTGCCAGCAGTTCTATGATACCCTCCGGAACCATTTCCGTATGTATACCCAGGTCCTTTTTCTCCTTGAGGAAATAAATACAGGATTCGCTCAAACCTCCGTAGCCTATCTGCAAGGTAGAGCCATCTTCCACCAATTCGGCTACATATTCGCCAACCCTGGTTTCCACGTCCGTGATGGGAAATTGCTGCAACTCAAATAAAGGCTGGTCAACCTCGACTACGTAGTCAATCTGGGAAAGGTGAAGGGAAGTCCTTCCCTGAGTCCTTGGCATGTTCGGGTTCATCTCCGCGATGATTACTCTGGGCGGGCGCTCCAGTGCCCCCCAGGCATAGTCAACATTTGTTCCCAGATTACAATAGCCGTAGTCATCGGGTGGGGCAACTGTCGCCATAAAGACGTCGCTCTTGAAATCTCCTTCTCTCAAGAGCCTGGGTACACCGTAAAAGGTTATTGAGTAAAAGTCAGCGCGTCCCTCGGCTATCAGTTGCCTGACGGCCTTGCTCCGGCCGCTGAGTGTGGTAACACATTTCACACGTTTTTCCATACCCGGTTCTAGGTATTTCTCCTGGAAGGGGCCGTGTATAGCCATATGGTATAACCTGACCCCGGTCAGTTCTTGGGCGCGGTTCATCAGCGCCATGGGCAGCAGGATTGGTTCACTGCAGAAGTTGGATAGAACAACATCATCGTTTGATCTTATGGCCTCAACCGCCTCTTCGGCAGTCACCAACTTTGGGGAACGGGTCTCCCTCATCAAGAATTTCCTTCCTTCAATATTAGCAGATGGTTACATTATTTTCGGTATTCCGCCATCCACTTCACTGTTATTATTATAGCGATATGGCAACAGTGTGTCTATAGGGAAGGTTGGGGGAGGGGGATAAAGGGGGTTGTAAAAGAAAGTGTTTTCTTTATAGCTTCAAGATTTCGGTAATTCAAGGACAAGGTTGAACCTAAAGGATTTCATTTTAATTGGGGATGAGGCTGATGAATTGCCTCTCTATTATTCGGCCGGTAACAGAGGGCTGTACATGCCAGCCTTTAGTATGGCGTATCTTAATGCCACACCGCCGATAATCGTACATATTATCGCGGTAATAAGCACCGGTACTAAAGGCTGCAAGGTAGTGGCTGCCGTGGTAATCAGTATCGGCGCTGAAACCTGTAAGACAATAGCTGCGGCTATGAGCAGGACAACGGGTATAATGATGCCGAGCAGGGCTACCCCTATCCAGAAAACAGGGGCGATGCTGCCTCGGAGCATCATCATCACCGAGTCTTTGGCGGCATCACTCCCATAGGTGGCTACCCAGAGATATACCGCCACGAAAATAGCGTAAATAACCAGCATCCCCAGCATCAATATGGCGTTATATGTGATGAGAATTACATCGTCATCGCCAGCGTAGGTCGCCATAAGTATTGCCAGTAGTACCGCCAGCCCGCCGGTCAGGCCGGCGACAACGAATAAGATGGGTACTATTGCCGAGTTCCACAGCTTAATGGCGCCCACAAAACCTACGACAAATCCGCTGTATATGGCGACACCAAATGCCATTATGCCGGCTAATACCTTGAACACGGTCTCGGCTGTTCCGGGGAGCCAGTAGGACAAGGCGAGCTGTATGACGGCGCAGCCAATAAACAGCCATATGACGATAAAGCCGCGAGATATCCAGGAAGTCTTGGGCTTGAGAAGCATCCTCCAGAACCTCATAGGCTTGCTCAGGTGCCCCATATCAACTATGCCCATGAGAAGAGCCGCGAGCCAGGCTATAAACATGCCCAGCATGCTATCGAAAAACAAAGAGGCTAAATACAGACCGCCACTGATACCCCCGAGGAAGAAGGCAAGGGCAATAAAGTTCCCCTTCCCGTCTATCCATTCTTTCTGTTGGGTATGCTTAACCATAAATTCATATGGCTTTGTTTGCACCATCGCCTGATGCCTCCTTGTTATATCATTTTGCTAATCAATGTAGTATATTGATGGGTTCGTGCCATATTCCGGGTGAAATTGATGTCCTTTCTTTTCTTTGATTATCCTGTTAATCTCGCTATAGGGGTCATCCAAATCACCGAAGTGTATCGCTTTAGTTGGGCAGCTAATAACGCAGGCCGGGGTTGCTTCGCGGTCAACGCCCGGTGTTAATCCTTGCGCCAGGCCGGCATCGATTCTTTCTTTACAGAAGACACACTTCTGGACCACCCCCGGCTGGTGAGGATATAAAATTCTCCCAATTTTCTCGTGCTCCGTTAGTCCCTGGCCCGGGAAGTATTCAGAATTCCCGTTCTCATACATTGAGCGCATTTGATACGGACAGACAACCATGCAATATCGGCAGCCTACGCACTTGTCCTCATCAACCCAGACAATACCGTCTTCACGCTGCTGAGTCGCCCCGGTAGGACAAACTTTTACGCACACCGGGTCAGCACATTGATTACAACGGACGTTATATATGAGCTTGGTCACAGCGGGATACTTTCCGCTCTCTCCTATCAACACCCTGTTCCAGAAAATGTCGGGCGGAAGGAAGTGCTCCGCCTTACAGGCAAGCACACACTCATAGCATCCCACACATCTCTTCAGTTCTATGGCCATTCCCCATCTCATACTGGTTTGCCTCCTGCTCCGTCATATTCTAGTCTGTGGTCAACCTTATATACCTTGACCGTAGTTGCCGTCTCCTGGCTCCAACATACCGGGCAGGCATGTTTGAAGTCCGACTCCAGCAGAATATTGAAGTTGGTGCCCTTGCCATAGGCAATGGGGGCTCCCTTCGCCCAGGCACCGGAGCAGGCGGATATAGCCACCGTCTGGGGATGTTGACCCTGCATCGTCTTCAGGGTGCCGGTTGTCTTTCGCCCGTATGGTGACTCGAGGCAGATAAGGTCGCCGTCTTTCAGTCCCTTCTTCGCGGCGGTAGCCGCGTTCATGGTGATATTGTAGGTATAGGGATTTTGTCGGCTGACCTCGTCGAGCCAGGGCATTTCCATGGTGTAGGTGCCGTTGTGGAGAATATCGCGATAGGAGAAGCTGTAGAGGTCATACTCATCAGTAATCTCCTTACCTACCTGCGGGACGAAGTAACTGGCGAGAGGGGTAAACTGCTCCCAATCGAGCTCTACACCCGCCTTCTCGGCGTTCTCCATGATTTCTTCCTTCAGCTCGGCGATGTGCTCCATGTAGAGGGGCACTCTGACATCCACGTACCAGCGCCAGTAGGCCTCTTTAACCTTCTTAGGCCAGTTAATTGAGCCATGCTCCGAGATGTACTTCAGGTCATGCTTTTCGCCGAAGTAAAACTTGAAGGCGCGGTCCATCATCTCGCTATAGGAAATCCTTTCCTCGGGTTTTATCAGTACGGCTACCTTTTTCGGGTCAATATCGTTCAAACCCCTGATACTGTGCAGGTCACCGCCAATCAGCGCCTCGCCACCGAAGCTGGTGAAGTAGACATTGTAATAATTGTTCATCTCTTCTCTCATGCCTATTCTATCAGCCAGGTCCCAGAGGGCCTCAACCTTATTCCTCCGCTCGTACAGCGGCTCAACGACGGGCTGACGTATCGGGAAGCTCCAGCCCTCCATGCCAATGGGGTGATTGAAGAAAGGCCCGTGTGACGAGAAGAGGCAGTAGGCCTCCAGGGGGTGGCAATCGGGGAGCACGATATCGGCAAAGCCTTCCGTAAACTCGTTAGGCAGGATGCTGAAGGTTACGAGCATCGGGATTTTCTTCCAGAATTCCGCGGCTATTTCGCGGCTCTGTGTGCTGCGAATCATATTGGCGCCGAAAATCATGGCCAGCTCTATCTCGTAGGGGCGCCCCATCTTGTCCCAGTACTTGTCAAAATCGGAAGTCACGGGATGGGGAGAAAACGAGGCGGTCGGCACCAGTTCCTTCAGAGTGAAATCATTGGGCACCTTGGTTTCCTCTATCGGCCAGGGTCTATGCTCCATGAAGGTCCCGGCCGTGAGCATACCGTCTTTGCAGGGGTAAGGCGTAACCTTGAACCTGCCCGTGTCTGGATGGCCACCGACGTAGGCCGGCCAGCCCAAAGTCCCACCGGGGACGTCCATAGCGCCGACAATGGCATTGAGCAGGCACATGGCGACATAGCTCTGGGCCGAATTGGTATGCCCCTGCCCGCCGCGGAACATGACTGCCGCAACTGGCCGGAAAGGAAGCTTCTCCCCCTCGATTTCAATGGTGGTGCCAATCATGGCCGCATCAACCCACTCTTTGGCAATGCGTCGGATGGTCGCCGCCGGCACGGTGCTCTCTTTTTCGGCCGCCTCCGGCGTGTACTGCTTAACGTGGTCCTTGAGCAGCTGAAACGCCGGGTGGCATTTAGCACCGTTGACCTCGTATTCGCCGAGGAGGGCGAAATCGCCGACGGTAGGGTCGTCAAAAGTCTTGGCTTTATTATCTTTGGCGTCCCAGACCAGGGGCTTATTCGTCTCTTTATCCCGGATATATTTCCCGTTTGGCCCGATGAGGTATGGGCCGTTGGTCTTCATTTTCAAGAATTCGACATCATAAATCCCCATCTCGTTAATGATGATATTGACCATCGCCAGGGCGACAATTCCATCCGTACCCGGCAGGATGGGCACCCATTCGGTGGCCTTGCCTCCGCCGAAATTACAGATAGGGTCGAAGACGACGTTCTTCATGCCCCTGGCCCGGGCATCGGCCGCCAGCCTCATATTAAAGCCCATGGAGTGCCCTGAAGCGGTACCCTTGTTGGAACCCATTTGAATAGCGTAGTTACAGTATTTGAAGTCGGGTACGATGGACCATGAGGCGTGGTAGAGGCCGGCACCCATGTGAGAGCCGCTGCCGCAGTGAAGGCCGGCACCACCGATGTACCAGTTCTTGGTGCCGAAGACAGCCCCGAAAACGCCGAAGCCCAGGGGCAGGTCTGGTCCGCTGCCTGGCCCGGGTGTGCCGCCGTGCATGAGTTTATTGGGGTTCTCAACGCGGATTTTTTTAAGGCGCTTGGCTATCTCATCCAGGGCCTCGTCCCAGGATATCCGCTCCCACTTGGGGTCTTCAAAAAGCCCCTTATTCGGGTTGGTCCTTCTCAATGGGTAGTTGTAACGATTGGGGTCGTAAAGGGCCTGTATCATGGCTTCGCCCTTGGCGCAGATACCTCCTCGGGGACCGAAGTCATTATCAGGCTCACCCTCAATTTTCACAATGACTCCGTTGACACGGTGGGCGCGAATAGTGCAGGTACCATAGCAGCCTCCACAGGTTGTCTTAACCCACTCGTCCTCCCAGATTTCCGGATTACCCTTTACCGACATACCTAATACTGGCGTTGACATATTACGAACCCACCCCCTTATTTCTATAGCCTATTATTGTGTAATGTTATCAAAATTACCGGGGAAAATCAAAAAGATAGCGTTTCGGTGACATTGTGGGTTATTATTTGGGCTTTTTGCCCTCGGATATACCACCCCGGATGCCCAGAATTGTGGATTTCTACCTTTATTTGCCCATATCACAGAGAGCTTTAATGAGCGCGTATCTCTCGTTGACGGCTCGTTGCAGGTTTTCAATATCGACTTCCTTGAGATGGGAAAACTTACGCATCAGCTTGGTGAATTCCTGAACAGGTCGGGGGTTAGCCACCTCATGGGTGAAGCGGAACCTGCCATTATCAGCTTCCCACAGCGGGAAATAGTTGGTTCTCACCGCCATGCGGCACACCTCAATGGTCAGGCTGGAATCTATGCGCCAGCCCACCGGGCAGGGACTGAACACGTGAAGATAAGCAAACCCCTCTTCTTTTTTCTCCTTCGCCTTGCGCAGTTTCTTGGCGAAGTCCTCGAGGTGACTCGGGGAGGCGGTAGCGGCATAGGCGACATTGTGCATGGCTATGATGAGGGGCAGGTTCTTGGACATAGTTGGTTTCCCCCGGTCAACTTTACCCACCGGGGTGGTGGTGGTAGCGGCGCCCAGAGGCGTGGCGCTGCTTCTCTGATTGCCGGTGTTCATATAGCCTTCGTTGTCATAGCAGATATAGATTATTTTCTCGTTTCTCTCGGCGGCGCCACTGAGGGGCTGGAAGCCGACATCGGCAGCGCAGCCATCGCCGGTGAAGCAGACCACCGTAGCTTCCTTGCCAATCCGGTGATAGTACCGGGAAAGACCGGTGGCCTTGGAGGGTACCCCGGTCATAACGGAAGCCATATAAGCCACTTTATGCCATGTCCCCACGTTCTGCCCGTGAAGAACCGGGGCCGAGCAGGAGGGAGTGCCGACAAACACCATATTCTTTCCCAGAATTTTCGGCACAAATCTGGCTATAAGCTCCAGAGGACAGCCGGCACACCAGGCAACGCCTCCCACAAACTGCTCCTCTTCGCAGAAATAGTCAAAAATCCGTGATTTTTTCTTCGTTTTTTCTACCATTGTTCCTTCCTCATTCCTCCATGGGTATCCAGGTTACCTCCTGGTAAGGCTTGCCCTGTGCGGCGGCATGGACTTCCGCCACCACCCTCTCTATATGCGGTATGTTAATATCCATATTGGCCAGCCCGTCAATATAGCTCAGTATGGGCACCAGTCCAATCTCTGGGTAGAGAGCCCTTAGCTCCGTACAGATTGGTCCGTATTTCCAGCCGAAACAAACGCTCCGGTCAATGACCCCTATTGCCTTCCTGCCCTTGATGGCCTGAACCAGCCGCTCCGCCGGGAAAGGCCGGAACAGTCGCAGCTTGACGAGACCCACCTTCACTCCCTCGGCCCTTTTGGCATCGATTACCGTCCGCGCCGTCCCGGTGGCGCTGCCGGAGGTAACCACCACTATCTCGGCATCCTCGGTGCGGTACTCCTCAATCTGCCCTCCATAGCTCCGCCCGAAATATTCCCCGAACTCCCGGTCTATCTCATCCACCTTCTTCAGGGCGCGCTCCATAGCCATACAGTGCTTGTAGCGGGCTTCAACATAGCCCATCTCAATGCCGTGAGTGCCGCAGCCCCGGGGCTCCCCGGGAACGAGCTTGGGCCTCTCCGGCTGCTTTTTCAAGGGTGCCAGGAACCGGTCAACGTCTTCAATGAGCGGTATCTCCACGGCTTCGGCAAGGTAGGACAGGTAAAAGCCGTCGTAGTTCACCATCACGGGGAGCTGGATGTCATAGTCCTCCGCCAGCCGAAAGGCCATGATAATCTGGTCAAGAATTTCCTGGTCATTCTCCACTATTATCTGAACCCAGCCGGTGTCCCTGGCGGAAATCATGTCCTGCTGCCCGGAGGAAACGGCATGTATGCCGGGCGTTTCCCGGTTAGCATTTATCATCACTACCGGTGCCCTGAAGCCAGAGGTTTCCTGCAGGGCATCGTACATGAACACCAGGCCATAGGAAGAGGTAGCGGTGAGGGTTCGGGCGCCGGCGATGCTGGCGGCACAAACGACGTTCATTGACGAATTTTCTCCCTCTACCATCACCATCTCAGCATCCAGAATGCCATCAGCGTGGAATGAGGCGAGCTGCTCCGCCAGCTCGCTCTGAGGAGTTATGGGGTATGCCGCCACCACTTCCGGACGGCAAAGCATCGCTCCGTAGGCGGCGGTAGCATTGCCGGTTATTACTCTAACCTGACCTTTTTGAGCCTTCATCAGCAAACTCTCCTTCCGGAACCATAGTGATGGCGTCTCGCGGGCATTCCTGGGCGCAGATTCCGCAGCCTTTGCAGAAGTCAAGATTCGCCTCGAAATAGTCACCCATGTCTTTCATGCATTGTGGCGGACAGTAGAGGGCACAAAGACCGCAGTAATTACACTTCTCCCTGTCCAGTATCGGCCTTTCTGTCCGCCAGCTCCCGGTATCCAGACACAGGAGCAGCTCATCAGCATTGGACCAGGCGTTCTCGGTCTTGAAGATATTCTTATGCTTGATTACCATCGAATCACCTCCACTTCGCGGTATCCCCTCTCGGTGCTGCGGAGATTTCTCTGAAGGATGTCGCCACTTAGATAATCTCCCAGGCAGGATAGCAGGGACTGCAGACCCAGCCAGCCGGTGGCGGCGGCAAAAGCACCAAGGAGGCAGGTATTCGGAATATCCCGGCCGATTTCGTCAACAGCAATCTGGGTGGCGTTTATCACGCCGCATATCATCAGGTTTTGGTTAGGCCGTTCTTCCAGTGGCTTGGGGCTGTTCAGTATTAATATCCCTTCCGGTTTCAGACCGGAAAAAAGCGTGGGTAGCTTCATCAGGCCGGGGTCTATCACCACCATGCAATCGGGATTATAGATTTGAGTCTTTTCCCGAATGGGTTTGTCATCAATGCGGGTGAAAGCCACTACCGGTGCTCCGCGCCTTTCAAAGCCATACATAGGAAAGCTAGCCACAAACTTACCCTCAGTTACGAAGGCGCTCGCCAGCATCCGGGCTGCCAGAACGGCGCCCTGTCCACCTCGTCCGTGAATCCTTATCTCTTTCATGGCAATCATACTCCGGTGTAATTTCTTACTGGATAAGAGGGGCACTCAGAGGTCTAAGGCAGAGGAATTTTCCATGTTTATAACTGACCATCTACTCGTAGTTTAGCATTGTTGTTCTGGGCATGTCAAAGCGTGCAGAACTTGGTTCTATTTGGTTTTGGTTGATTCCAGATGCAAATGAAACCCAGAACTTGCCATGAAGTGATAAAGTTGAGTATGCTATCAAGTGGAGATAACCGGTTGAAAACATCATTCTGGTGAAATATCAGCCCTTTATTTTAGTACTCTGGTTTATGATAAGCGGGAGGGATGCTCTGGATGAATAGAGAGGAATACTGGAATCCGATTCTGGAAACGCTACCCCGTGAGAAACTCGAGCGATTGCAATTGATGAAGTTTAAGGAAATTTTCCGCTGGGCTTACGAACATTCAAAGTTTTATCGCCAGCTATACAGTAATGCCGGGATAGAGCCCGGTGACATCCGGACATTCGATGATATTAGAAGGGTGCCCAAGATAGATAAAGCGATGATGAGAGATATTCAGGGTAAGGAACCATATCCGTATGGGGATATTCTGTGCGTACCTTTGAATGAGGTGACAGCCTATCGCCAGACCAGCGGCACAACGGGTCAGCCAATATACCAGGCTGACACGTGGCAGGACTGGGAGTGTGGTACTGAAGCTTATGCCTATGCATTATACGCCCAGGGGTACCGGGACAATGACCGGCTCTTCCTGCCCTTTGGTTATAATATATTTATTGCCTTCTGGGCATATCATTATGCTGGGGAGAAGCTGGGCTGTGAGGTAATTCCGGGCGGCGTCTTAAACACCGAAGCGCGAATATTGAAGATGCAGGAGTTAAAGGCTACAGCGATGGGAGCCACGCCGACCTACGTGCTGGGCATGGCGGAGACAGCGAGGACTAAGCTGGGCATAGACCCGCCCAGGGATTTATACATCAGAAAAATCACCGTGGCCGGGGAACCCGGGGGCAGTGTTCCCGCCACCCGAAAAAGAATGGAGGAGGCCTGGGGAGCCAAGGTCTATGACCAATCAGGCAGCACGGAAATAGGTCACTGGGGC
>CAYWRT010000062.1:0-11778 GCA_964460815.1 uncultured Dehalococcoidaceae bacterium | reverse complement strand
CCTGCCCGACCTGCGTATGGCGAAGCTTTCCGATGTGGCGCTATTGGAAATGGCCAGAAAAGAGGCGATAAAGCTCTTTCAAATAGACCCCGAACTGGAGAAGGCCGAGCATCATCTTCTGACTCAGGAAATGGCACGTGTCTGGCCCAGGGCGGGCGAGTGGAGCTAGGGCTTTTATAGGCTTAACCGCGGCTTGGTACACCCGACCACATATTACTACCATATTATTACCTGGTTATTACCTGGTTTTTATCTAAATGGTATATTCTGGGGTATGGTAGCATGTACCTCGTTTAGTTCTATCCGTTCCGAAACGGTAATGGTGTTTAAAGATTAAATGAAATATCTTCTCGGTTTGCTGGTTGTATTTGTATTCGCCGATGGTCTGCTGACCCGTTTTCTCATTGATGGGGGGCTGGCGCGGGAGGGCAACCCGTTATTACAGCCGCTGGTGGGAGAGACCGGTTTCCTGGTGCTCAAGGCAGTGGGGGCGCTGCTGTGCGCCTTTATTTTATGGGACGTATACCGGCGCTTCCCCAAAGTCGCCATGATAGCTACCTGGTGCTTTGTCGTTGTCTACGGGGCAATACTGCTCTGGAACTCGAGCGTGTTCATTCTGGCTTGAGCCAGGTTCTTAACTCTCCTGCCGAGTCCAGAGGGGGGTTACCGTGGGCAGGGTATCCGTGAAGGTAATCTCTCTGGGTAGCTTGTAGTCAGCCATGTACTTCTGGCAAAACTGCCGGATTTCCTGTTCGGTAGCCGTCTCCCCCGGTTTCAGGCGAATAAGGGCTTTGACTGTCTCGCCCCGTATCACATCCGGTACCCCGATTACTTTAGCCTCAGCTATCTTGGGGTGAGTAACCAGAATCTCTTCAATGTCACTCGGGAAAATATTCTGTCCCTTGAGTATGAGTATCTTTCTCTTCCGACCGGTGATAAATAGATAGCCGTCTTCGTCAATCTTCCCGATGTCGCCGGTATAAAGCCAGCCGTCCTTTATGGTCTCGGCGGTAGCTCGAGGATTGTTGTAAAAGCCGGTCAATATCGGCCCCCGGGCAATTATCTCGCCGGCCTGGTTTGGGGGCAGCTCCTTATCATTATCATCAACTATCTTTATCTCCCAGCATGGCATGGGCTTGCCTGATGAGCCGAGCTTGTCCGTGCCGTCAATAGGCGAGAAGGTAATCTGGGATACAGACTCGGTCTGCCCCCAGATGTCAAGAAGTTTGCGGCCGTAGTACTGCTGGAACAGCTTGATAATCTCAACGGGCAGGGGTGCGCCGCCGCTGATACACAGGCGGAGTGAACTCAGGTCATGCTTTATTCCCTCTCGTCTGGCGACATTAATCGCCAGGGCGTAGATATAGGGCACTCCCAGGTACATCGTGCCCTTTTCCCGTTCAATGGCTTCCAGAAAACTATCAACAGAACGCCCTGTTCCCGGCACCACCACCACGGTACTGCCTTTAGCTATCGAGGCCAGCAGCACGGCGGTCAGGCCAAACATATGGTACATGGGCAGGGCAAACTGCATCAGCACATCTTTATCGGTCTGCGCAAATACGTCCCCGGAAGTGATTGCCTCGGTGCCGACACTCCGGTGTGACAGGACAACGCCGAGGGGACGGCGGGTAGGTCCTCCCGTATAGGAAATAATGGCGGTATCATCGGGCGCTATATCGACATCAACCCCTGATGCCGGGCTGCTGGCTATGATTTGCCGGTAGCTCAGGAACTGGCCCTCATTTCTGGCACTCAGGTTGATGACATGCTTGATAGATTTAAATCGGGGGAGGGCTGGAACCAGCGAGTCCAGTGGAGGGCTTTCCGCCGCCAGAACCTTTGGCTGGCAGTTTTTAAATATGCTGGCCAGCTCATCGGCTGTATATCTGGCGTCAAGAGGCACGGCTATGCCGCCCGCCTTGATTATACCGAAGAAGACGGTGACAAATTCCGGGTTGCTGGACTGTATTGTCGCCACGCGGTCGCCTTTGTTTACCCCCATTTTTATCAGGGCATTGGCTACCCGGTTGGAAGCCTCTTCCAGTTCGGCATAGGATACCCGGCGCTCGCCCATGACAATGGCTGTTTTACCGGCGAATCGTTCGGCGGCGCTCTCCAGTATTAGCTTAAGATTCATCTCTTCTCCTGTTCTCACCTTTCTATCCAGAGTCTTCCGGTATCGCTGCTTCTGAAGCCCCGACACTGTCGCTATGGGCTATCACGGTCTGGTGTTGAGTTCTTTCACTGTAGAATATGGGACTGTTAACTGAATGCCTGGAATTGATTAAAACCAGTCCAGTATAGCAGACTTTAGCTGTATTTGAAAAGTATCAGGATTGACGTAGCATGTAAACCGTGATAATTTAATTAGGGATTAGAATATATCGGGGGTCTCCGCTCAGGCTATGAGACAGATTTTTTCCGGTCTTGCCAAAATTCAACAGCTTGCTGAGCATCATCTGGAGATGGTAGCTAAGAGCCGCAAACCTGTAATGGGGTGGTTCTGTGCTTATACTCCCCAGGAGCTCCTGCTGGCGGCCGGGCTTTATCCCTACCGCATCGTCCCTGAGCCTGGCGGGGCCATAACAATGGCGGATTCCTATTTGGAGCGTAGCTTCTGTCCCTACGTCCGCAGTTGCCTCGGCGAGGCGCTCGAAGGGCGTTACCGGTTTCTTGATGGCCTGGTTATCGTTAACTCCTGCGACCCGATGCGCCGCCTGTATGATGCCTGGCGCTATTATATTGGTGGTTTTATATCACTGCTGGATTTACCCCGTATAGACTCTGACCTGGCGGTGGATTACTATCGGGAGAGTCTTCTCAGATTCATCGGGGAGCTGGAAACACATTATCAGTTGAAAATATCGGCGTTATCCGTTTCTGGTGCCATTATGGCTCATAACAGAATTCGTTCCTTGCTCAAGGAGCTGTATCAGCTAAATTATGGGCGCGGCCTGCCGGTACCGGCGGTGCAAATCCAGAGGGTCATTATGGCAAGCACGGTTCTGCCGGCAGATACCTTTACCGGGCTTTTAGAGCCGCTGTTAAATGAGGTTGAAAGTGCCAGTTCTGATACTCAGTCAAGACCCAGGGTGGTGGTCAGCGGTAGCATTCTGGACAATCCTCAGATAATCGAGCTGGTAGAGCAGTGTGGCGCCCGGGTGGTAGGCGATGACCTGTGCACGGGTACCAGGCAATTCTGGCAGCTGGTAGAGCCTGATGGTGAGCCGCTGACTGCCCTGAGCCGGTATTATCTCGGTCGTATACCCTGTCCCCGCATGAGGGATGCTCAGAAGAGGTTTGACCACATTTTCCAGTTGGTCGATGGTTTTCAAGCCGATGGGGTTATCTTCTACACCCTGAAATTCTGTGACCCCTTCCTGTATGATATACCGGTGCTCAGGGGACAGCTTGGTGACCGCGGCATTCCCAGTCTGATTCTGGAGGGGGACTATACCCCGGGGACGCTGGGCCGGGTCAGGACGCGTATTCAGGCATTTATTGAGATGTTGGGGGAACATGTTCGGGCAGCTTAAAACGGAATTGATGCCCAGGGTTACCAGAAGACTTCTCCAGCAGCCGTTGACCTACGAGGTAATGGGGGACTACGGTAAATTTTCGTATTCACGCCACAACAGGCGCGCCCAGGGGATATGGCTGGACTTCACCGCCAAGAAGATGAAAGCCGCCCTGCAGCAGGAGGGCCTGGTTGTCTGGGGCAATGCCTTTGCCCCCTTTGAGATGTTCTACGGGCTTGACCTCACCCCGTGCCAGCCGGAATCACTGGCGGCACTGGCGGCTAAGATGGGCTTGAGCCGGCAGGCCATCACCTGTGCCGAAGCCGGCTGCTATTCCTCGGATTTATGCTCCTTCTACCGGTGTGCCCTGGGACTGAACATTGAAGGACTTATACCCAGACCGGATATCATTATCTCCACCTCTTGCCTTTGCGATGGGTCGGTAAAGTTCTTTCATAATATGAGCCAGCTCTACGGGTGTGACTGCTACATTCTGGATGTTCCTTATCATGATACGGAAAATGCCCGGAGGTATCTGGCCAGCCAGTTGGAGGAACTGGCGTCTATTATAGTTAAAAAACAGGGAAAGTCACTTGACCTTGATAAGTTGGCTCAGGCGCTGAGGCTCGCCAATGAGGCGCGGGAATATATGCTCAAGGTTAGCGAACTGTGCCGGGCGGTGCCCTGCCCGTTATCGGGAAGCGATGCCCTCAGCTATATCCTTGATATGCAGTTTTTCGGTTATGGCAGCGAAACCGGCGTGACGTTCTTTAAGACACTATATGAAGAACTGAAAGCCATAGTCGAAAGCGGTCAGGGAGCGGTTGATGACGAGAAATATCGATTGCTCTGGCTCCACCATGTCAGACCGTACTATCCGAATAAGATAATAAGCCACCTTGAGGAAATGGGGGCCTCGGTCTGTTTTGGCGAAGGCAACCACGTTTACTGGGAGCCACTGGATGAGGCTAATCCTTTTAAGAGCCTGGCGGCCAAGATGCTCTCTAACCCCAGTGTCGGACAACTGGAAAAACGGTCAGACCTGGCCCTGGAGCTTGCCGAAAGGTATGGTATCAATGGCGTCATACACTTTACTCACTGGGGGTGCCGTCAGAGCAGTGGGGGTGAATACATTATCAGGGACCTTATGCGGAAAAGAGGCACGCCCATGCTGATACTTAACGGTGATGGCACTGACAGCCGTAATTACTCCGAGGAGCAGACCAGGCTGAGACTGGACGCCTTTCTGGAGATGCTGGAGGCAAAGAGATGATTGTAGCGGGTGTTGATATTGGCTCTCTCACGGCCAAGGCAGTGATTCTGGGCACCGATATTCTTGGCTACGCCATCATGCCCACCGGCTCTGATGTTACGGCTGTGGCTGAGCATACCCTGACCGCTGCCCTTGATAAAGCCGGACTGAAACGAGACAACCTGGCAGCGATAGTGTCCACCGGTTATGGCCGGGCTAAGGTGCCCCTGGCCGGTAAGTCGGTTACCGAGATTACCTGTGACGCCAAGGGGGCTCACCACCTCTTTCCGGAGACGAGAATGGTCATTGATATTGGTGGTCAGGACAGCAAGGTAATCAGCCTTGATGGAGAGGGACGGGTCGTTGATTTTGCCATGAATGACAAATGTGCCGCCGGTACCGGCCGATTTCTGGAGGTGATGGCTCAAGCCCTGGAGATAGAGTTGAAAGAGCTGGGGCCGGTATCACTGAAACATAAAAAGCAGGTGGTCATCAGCAGCATGTGTACCGTCTTTGCTGAATCGGAAGTGGTTTCACTGATTGCCGAAGGTTATCCTAAAGAAGATATTCTAAATGGATTACATAAGGCTATTGCCAGCCGGGTTTCGGCCATGGCTCAAAGTCTGCGGGTGGAAAACGTGGTGACGCTGAGCGGCGGCGTCGCCAAGAATACCGGAGTCGTGAAGGCGCTGGAGCAGAGCCTCAGGGTCAGGGTTAAGGTTCCTCCCGAGCCGCAGATTATTGCCGCCCTTGGTGCTGCCATTTGTGCTCAGGAAGCGAATGGCTAGCCTGTGAACGTTCCTGCATTAAGGGTTAACCCTCAATAAGATTGGGTGTTAACCCCTAGCCCTGGTAAGGCAGTGTTCTTTTCTACCCCACCCCCTTTATCCCCCCTCGGATGTATCTAATCCCACCCTACCACCCTCGTATCACCCACGGCCTAGCCCGTAAACACCCCCCCCTTATCCCCCTCGGTTCTAATCTAATCCCACCCTGCCGCCCTCGTATCGCCGTCGGCTTAGCCCGTAAATAATCTCCACTTATAAAGATAAATTAAGCCGGAGAAAAAATATCTTTATATAATTTGACAAAATTAAAATTCAGTACTAAAATTCATCTACCATTATCAGGGGGGTTGTTATGACTCTATCCTTACAGGAAAAAGAGGCAAGATTCTTCCTGAAATTGAAGGTGGCGCTGGACAAGAGCAGGGTAATTGCTCGAAGTTGCCTGGCCTGAAAGAGCTGAAAGGGAAAGTAAACTGCCAGTTTGGCAGTCAGGCAACATTTAATGCCGGGCATTCCTTATAATTTCTTTGTCCAGTGGCATCTGACCGAGCGGTGTAATCTGCATTGCCGGCACTGCTACCAGCAGGTAACAATGCCGGATATGACATGTGGTGAAATTTACCAGGCAATAGATAATATTAAAAACGCCATTGACAGCTGGGTGACCGAGTACGGTATGGAAATATCACCCAGCTTTCATTTTACCGGCGGTGAGCCGGTTCTGCACCATGACCTCTTGCCGGTACTGGATTACACCCGGGAGCACGGCTTCTCAACCGCCATGATGAGCAATGGCACGCTCATAACCAGCGATATCGCCCGACAATTGCGACAGGCGCAGATAAGCGATGTACAGGTCAGCATAGACGGCCTGGAGGCGGTACATGATAGCATAAGGGGTGAGGGGGCGTTCCGGCGAGCACTGAAAGGCATAGCAAACCTGATATCATGCGGTGTTGATACCAACATTAACCTGACTCTGTCCCGACTTAATATGGGGCAGATTGACGGGCTGGTTCGACTGGCTGAGGAAGCAGGTATCAGCGCCGTTACCTTCTCCCGTCTGGTTGTCTGCGGGAGGGGTAAGGAACTCAGTGGTGAGATGCTAACTCCCCGGGAACTGTCTGACTTCTACAGGCATTTGCAGGAATTTGAAGGTAGCAGCGCAGTGGAGGTCACCTCCAGAGACCCGTTGTTTGCCGTTGCCGGGATGGAAGGTGAGATTCCGGATGTCGAGTTTCCCGTGGGTGGCTGTGCGGCTGGTGTCTTCGGGGTGACCATAGCCTCTGATGGCAGCATCATGCCCTGTCGGCGTATGGACCTATCTATCGGTAATATCAGGGAGCTGTCTTTCCGGGAGCTCTGGGCAGAATCGCCGGTATTGTGGTCATTGCGCAACCGCCAGGATTATCATGGCAATTGCCGGACATGCCGTTATTGGGCGATATGCCGTGGTTGCCGGGCGGTAGCTCTGGCCTCAGCCCGTTCTGATGGCAGGGAGGACTACCTCGGGCCTGACCCCCAGTGCCCGTATTATCGCCAAGCCGGATAAAGCCATTTACCCGCACGGTTTGATGACGGGACAGGATGGCTATTTCCTGATAGAAACACCGGGCTGTGATATAATGATTAAGCGAATAGTTTGTTGGAGATTTGACGCCTGGAAGCAATAGACATAGCCCGCAGAGCAGTGGAAGCCGCCAGTAGCAAGCAGGCCAGTGACATTGTATTGCTGGATGTCCGGGATGTGTGCAGTTTTGCCGACTACTTCGTCATCTGTGCCGGTGATACCGAAAGGCAGCTCCGCGCCGTCTATGACGAAATTGAACACAGCCTGAAGAAGGAAAAGGTTTTACCGTACCACCATGAGGGCACGCTCGACTCGGGGTGGCTCCTGCTTGATTACGGCGATGTCATCGTGCACATCTTCGGTGCCCCTGAGCGGGAGTACTACCGGCTTGACGAGCTTTGGAGTGTGGCCAAACCGGTACTGAGGATTCAGTAAACCGGGTGCCGGGCTCTCTAGCTAAAAATTTCACCCTGAGTAAAAAATAGCTTTATCTCCGTTTCGGCATTGGCCACGGAGTCGGAAGCATGTGTTGAGTTTCGCTGAATGTCCAGCCCGAAGTCGCTCCGTATCGTGCCTGCTTCGGCCTTGGCCGGGTCAGTGGCCCCCATCACCTTTCTGATTAGCTCCACCGCCCCCTCGCCCTGAAAGACAGCGGCCACTATCGGGGTGGAGGTAATATAGTTAACCAGTTCTTCATAGAAGGGTTTATCCCGGTGAATGGCGTAGTGTCGCTCCGCCAGGGCTCTGTCCACATGGAGCATCTTGAGCGCCACCAGTTTAAGCCCTGCTCCCTCAAGCCGACCGATAATAGTGCCGGCCAGCCCTCTCTGCATGGCATCGGGCTTGATAAGAACCAGAGAACTCTCCATCTTAAGCTCCTGATATTTATTTGAGGAGACTGTTCATTAGCCTGTGGCGGGACGGAAAAGTCCGGCCAGGTCGCTGACACTTAATGTCGCCAGCGTGGCCACGATGAGGTCAGCCTCCTTCAGCCTGTTCCTGGGGTGACTGTTGGTAACGGCGACACATTTCATGGCGGCTCTTTTGGCGGCGGCAACCCCGGCCACAGCATCCTCAATGACAACACAGTTCCGGGGCGCCACCCCCAGTTTTCGAGCGGCCAGTAAAAAGACCTGCGGACTGGGTTTGCCCTCGGCTACCTCCTGGCCCCAGACAATAGCCTGGAAGCAGTCTTCTATACCCAATCCCCGGATAATAATCTGGATATTTTCCAGTGGCGCTGAGGAGGCTATGGCCATATTTATGCTATTTTGCCCTAGCGACCTTATTAGTTCTATGGCCCCGGGCAGAGGCTTGATGTTCCCGGCTACCCTCCGGCGGTAGTTGGCTTCTTTCTCACTGGCGATAACGGCTAATTCCTCCGGTGATATGCTCACACCGACCGTGTCCCGGATGATGGTATCGTTTCTCTGGCCGAAGTGGCGCATGAAGTCCTCCTCGGTGAAGCTTACCCCTCTCCTGCCAAAGACGTCCTGCCAGGCCCGGCAGTGATAGGTTCCGGTATCAGCAATCACCCCGTCCAGGTCCCAGAGGACAGCCTCAAGTGTGCCTTCAGACATGGTTGCGGGACTCCCTGCTCTTACCGCCGTGACCCGGCTCTTTTTCAATAACAAACTGCTTGGATGTACTCTCGGCTACCACCGTACCGTCCTTCAGGCATACCGTGGCTCTCGTCTCAAGCAATTTCTTCCTGTTTGCGGTTACCGAGGCAGTAATGACGAGCGGTTCTTCTACCTTTACCGGCTGCCTGAGTCTTACCTGCATGCTGGCAGTGAGGCAGGTTACGCCTTCAAAGTAAGCGGCATAGCTCATTGCCTCATCCAGCAGGCTGGCCAGGATGCCGCCGTGAACAATGCCGGGCCATCCCTGATGGGAATTACCGGGGGTAAACTCAGCCCGGCAAATATCACCATCCTTGATGAAATTTAACTTCAATCCGATGGGGTTGTTCTGTCCACACCCGAAGCACAACCCCTCATTCAGGTCGGTATTAATTGCTACCCTTGGCAGAACTACCATTATTGCTTCATCTCCATTCCAGTCTGTTTTCGCTTTATCCGGCCTTAAAATGCTCCCATCCCGTTCCGCGCAGATTAACGGGATTGCCGCTGGTATCAACTACGTTTACTTCGTCGGCCCGGCCGGCAGTGATTTCGCCGATAATGGCTACCGGACAGGGGGCTTCTTTCTTGACTCCGTTGATAATGTCGCTGCTGGCGGTAAAGAGCAGCTCGTAGTCCTCTCCCCCTGCCAGCGCCAGTGCCAGCGCCCGGTCACCGAAGTTATCCCTGATCACAGGATGCAATGGCAGGCAGCCAGTTTCTACCCGGGCGCTGACCCGGCTCGCCCGGCATATCTGGCGAAGGTCTGAGAGCAGGCCATCACTGATGTCAATGGCTGTGGCCACGCCCTGCCTGACGAGCAGCTGTCCCTCGGCTATTCGCGGCTGGGGGCGCCGAAAGGCGTTGTTCAAGTAAGCGGCAACCTCGGGGGCAAACTGAAGCTGATGCGTCAGCATCTCCAGCCCCGCCGCCGCACTCCCCGGATAGCCGGTTACGGCTACTTTGTCACCGGGCCTGGCTGTGGAGCGCGTCAGCAAATGTTCACCGGTGCTGCCGAAAACGGTCAAAGTGATTGATACCACCGGTGCCTGGCAGGTATCACCGCCGACAATAGCCACCTGAAACTGCTGTGCCAGCTCAATCATCCCATCATAAAGGGCGGCGACATCCTCTACTTCTGTATCGCCGGGCAAAGCCAGCGATATCAGGGCGTATCCGGGTACGCCACCCATGGCGGCAATGTCACTCAGGTTGACGGCCAGCGCTTTCCAGCCGAGCTCCCGCCATGAAATCGTACTCAGAGAAAAGTGAACATCCTGTATCAGGGAATCAGTGGTGGCCAGCTGGGTGGTAGCATCGCCATGCCAGGCAGCGGCATCATCACCGATGCCGATGACGAGCCGCTGGCGGGGCGCGGGCTGGTTGCTCCGTGAACTGGAAACCATCTTGGCCAGGAGGTCAATCAGCCCGAATTCTCCCAGCTCCGAGACTTTCATCACCAAAAATTATACCACATTACTGAAGGGGCTACCCACTCTGGAACGTATCGTGGGTTATAAAAAAGGGAGCGGGCATGCCCGCTCCCTGTATTGTTGTGGCTATCTGATATAAATCAGGACTAGTCTTCAGCCTCAACCTTTACCGGAACCTGTCCGTTGTCTGTCCTGGCCGGTGAGCGCTTGAGCGCCAGCATCTGTATTAATGCCACCAGTAGACCGGCTGAGCCGACGAAGAAAGCCATGCTTCTCTCCGATTCCAGTACCGGCCATAGCCACGCCAGCATCAGGACGGCTATGCCTGGTATTCCGAACACTATTATCAGCCATATGGTCAGTGATTTGTCTCTCATCGCTCTTGGCCTCCTGCTTTAATCCCTTTCACTGTATAGAACGTAAAAGAAGGCGTTTGGTTAGCTACTGGCGGACAAAATTAATATATCTTTTGGTTTTTACTTACATAATAGATTAATACCTTATTGTTAAAATCCTGTTAAAAAGCAAATGAGAGAAGATGAAACTGCGCTTGCTGGTAAAAATACCTTTCCATATCTCACGAAAACTGCTATATTGTTTCTGTATGCGCTGTGCCGTCATTGCCGATATTCATGCCAATCTGTCTGCCTTTACCACGGTGCTTGGTGACATTCAGCGGCAGGGCGGGGTGGATGAAATATGGTGCCTGGGAGACATTGTCGGTTATGGCCCTGACCCCCACCAGTGTATCGAGCTCCTGCGGCAGTGTAAACATGTCTGCGTTGCCGGCAATCATGACTGGGCAGCCATCGGTAAGATAGACACCTCCTATTTCAACCCTTTCGCGGCGGCGGCCTGCTCCTGGACGACACAGCAACTAAGTCCGGATGATATTCAGTACCTTGAAGGTCTGCCCCTGACTGTTGAGAAAGGGGATATTACCCTGGTGCATGGCAGCCCGATGAATCCTATCTGGGAGTATGTCATATCAACCAGTATTGCGGCGAAGAACTTTGCCTTTTTGAAGTCGAAATTCTGCCTGGTAGGCCACTCTCATGTGCCGGTTGTGTTCAAGGAGGAGAATGGTTCCTGCCTGCCCCTTCAATTCTCACCCGGTATCGGGATGGTGCTCGGCGAGAACCGGCTGATTATAAATCCGGGTGGGGTGGGTCAACCCCGGGATGGCGACCCGAGAGCCAGCTACGCCATCTATGACAGCGAGAGCCGAATAATCAGGCTCTATCGTATTCCTTACGATATTGAGGCCACCCAGGACAAAATGATGCAGGCCGGTCTGCCCATACACCTGGTAACGCGGTTGAAAGACGGCAGGTGACTCAACGGCACCTATCCTGAGATTGGTAAGAAGCCCCTCCCCCCGCCCCTTCGCTTGTTATCTTTTCCCACCCTCCGCCCTCGCGGCATCAGATGGCTTAGCCCGTATTTATATCCTCACCAACCCCCAAAGGGGAGTAGCCTGCGAAGAGGGGCGCCAGCCCCTCTTTGTAATATCTTCCCCCTCTCCTTGTAACCTCGTAAGGAGAGGGGGCTAAAGGGGGTGAGGTAGACAAGAAGGAGATTGCTTCGCTTCG
>CAYWRT010000061.1:0-11832 GCA_964460815.1 uncultured Dehalococcoidaceae bacterium | reverse complement strand
GGAATAGGTTTTGCCGGAGTGATCAAACGGTATGGTTTCTCACGCGGTCCGGAAACTCATGGTTCGCATCATCATCGAGCAACTGGCAGTATTGGCTCCATGTTTCCTCAGAAAGTATTTAAAGGGAAACCGGAGTTCAGACGATCTCCAATAGCGAGTTTGTATTAGGGCAGTAGATAATTTAACATCTGGTTTTACCTCGATTGGTAATGCTACATTTGCTGCAATTTTTACTCCATCCGGCATCTCAATATAAGTAGAGTGTATTTGAGTACCGGAATAAGTCGGCTTCTTTGGAGATTTCATTAATTTGCTGCTGTAGCTCTTGCTCTAGTGTATCCATACATCACCTCCTCTCTGTATGTAACTGACGTCATTTAATAACAGTATTATTATAACATAGTTGTCAATAGTTATCAATACATCATTTTTTAGTCAGTAAATTAACACTGCTACAATATGATAGCATAGGTTGTAAGTTGAGTCAAGCTACTACTATTGTTATAGTATCTCAAGGTAAAAATCCAATTTCTAAAGAAGCATATTATTTTGAAAATATGATTTAACTTAGGTATAATAAATTACCTATAGAAGTTGAAAAATACACTCGTAGCTAAGGAGGTCACTCCATGCCACAGGCTAAAATCGGCGTTATCGGCGGCACCGGGCTGTATGATATTGAGGGCATTACCGGGATAAAAGAGGTTGACATAGATACACCCTTCGGCAGGCCCAGCGACAGCATCGGCGTGGGCCGGCTGGGCGGGGTGGGTATCGCCTTTCTGCCCCGGCACGGCAAAGGGCACCGCATCTCCCCCACCGAAGTCCCCTCCCGCGCCAATATCTACGCCCTAAAGTCGCTGGGGGTGGAGCATATTATCGCCATTAACTCCTGCGGCAGCTTCAAAGAGGAAATCAGGCCCGGGCACCTGCTCATACCCGACCAGATAATTGACCGCACCCGCAGCCGGGTCAATACCTTCTTTGGTGATGGCATTGTCGCCCATATCCAATTTGCCGACCCCTTCTGCCCGGTATTGAGCCAGATTATCTATCAGTCGGCACTTGAAGCCGGCGCCACTGTCCACAAAGGGGGCACGTTTATCGCTATGGAAGGCCCCGCCTTCTCCACCCGCGCCGAGTCAAGGCTCTACCGCTCCTGGGGAGCTGACATCATCGGCATGACGGTGCTGCCGGAAGCCAAGCTGGCGCGGGAGGCTGAAATCTGCTACGCCAGTATTGCCTGCGTCACCGATTATGATAGCTGGCATGAGACCAATGAGCCGGTCAGTGTCGGGGCTATCCTGGCTACCCAGCGCCAGAACATTGAGGCTGCCCGGAAAACCATCAAGCTGGCGGTGAGCCGGATTCCGGATAAGCGTGACTGTGACTGTGCTTCGGCACTGGGTCCGGCGCTGGTAACCGCTTCAGAGTTAATACCAGCCGAGCAGAAGAAAAGACTCGGTCTTCTTATCGGCAAATATATTAGGGAGGCTTGAACACATGCCCAGCACTGAATTTGGCTGTCTGCCAACGATAATCGGAAGCATGCCCCACACCGACCCCCAGAAGGCATGCTCGATGGTAACTCATTATCTCAAGGATATGCCCGCCTGGCCTCAGCTACCCCGGCGGTCTTTCCTGGAGAACATGTATGCTCAGTACAGCGAAGGTTTTCCCGGCGTGGGCATAGAGGGCGACCGCATTTATATCGACCGCCTTCAGGCTGTACAGAAGCCTCTGGAAGACCTGTATGCTGCCTATCTTGAAAACAATGTGGACAGGTATCCCATCGGCCCCGACTATGCCGCCGGTCTCCACAGCTTTCTCTCCCAGACCGGGCTGGCACCTAAGGCGGTCAAGGGGCACGTTACCGGGCCGCTCACCTGGGGGCTAACTGTGACCGATGAGAACCGCCGGGCGATAATTCATGACGAAGTCCTGGGTGACGCCGTTCCCAGATTCCTCCGGCTCAAGGCGGGCTGGCAGGAAAAGCAACTCAGTCAAATCTCGAAAAGCACCATCATCTTTGTTGACGAGCCGTATATGGCGGCCTACGGGTCATCAACCTCGACCGGTGCTTTCTCATCCCCGGAGAAGATTGCCCAAATGCTGGACGAGGTCTTTGCCGGTATTAGCGGTATCAAGGGCCTCCACTGCTGCGGCAATACCGACTGGTCGGTACTGCTGAAAACCAGCCTCGATGTCCTGAGCTTTGACGCTTATAACTATGCAGAGTCGCTCAGTCTCTATCCCTCTGAAATCAAAAAATTCGTAGATAGGGGCGGCGCCATCGCCTGGGGCATTGTCCCCAACGACGAAGATTCGGTGGTCAAAGAGTCGGTAGCCAGCCTCCAGGACCGTCTGGGGGAAGCCATGGCCCCCTTTACCCGAAACGGGGTCCGCTTCAAAGACCTGGTGGTGCAGGGCTTGCTCACCCCAAGCTGCGGGCTGGACCCGCTCGGCGAGGAGGCTGCCGGCACGGCTCTTGAACTCCTCACCAGGCTATCGGCAAGAATAAGAAAGCGATATATATAGAGCCTGGGCGATGAAAAAACTGTTATTAAAAGTTGAGCTTGATATTGAGCCAGTTAACTGGGGAGGTAACGATGTTATAAGTAGGGAGAAACTTAGGAAGGAAATAAGGGACAAGATTCCTGGTTTCGACCCGCAATATATCAAGCAACTTTTAAGTAACCATGATGATATTGAAGTTGTGCTGAATTGCTACCTGTACTCTGGTAAAACCGATAAAGATATAGATAACTTGGCTAAGATTCCAATAGATGCCGTTTTCTTTTCAGCAAAAGATGAAGAGGGATACAAGAACTGGGAAAGGAAAATTACATCACTGACAATGAGGAAGTTGCAGAGCTCCCAGAATATGCTCGAAATTATCGTTTATGGAACGACTGCGTCTTAGTTGCTCATCATCCTCACCCCCTGTGTCCCCCTCTCCTTCAAAGGAGAGGGGGAGGGGAGAAGAGAGGGGCTTTCGCCCCTCTAGAACTCCCTATGAAAAAACATGTGGTTTGGTTCTCTCTAACTTAACTTGGGGTGGTGGGGTATGTACTCACGGGCTAGGCCTTTGATGCCGCGAGGGCGGCGGGTGGGAAAAGATATGTAAGAGGAGCGCCGTATACCTCCAGATGTTACGTAGTAAATAACTCATTCTTACGAAGGGGTTTCTTATGGAATGTAATATTGAAGCCAATAAAGCCAGCTGCAACTGCACCTATGAGCCCTGTTCCAGAAAGGGCAGGTGTTGCGAATGCATCGCCTATCACCTGAAGTACGATGAGCTTCCTGCCTGTGTCTTCCCCCCGGAGGTGGAACGGACCTATGACCGCTCCTTTGCCCGCTTTGTTGAGGTCGTTCAGGGCGGGGGTGGCAGGAAAAGCTGATTTAGGCTATATTATTACTGATGAACAAATCAAGAAGAGTTGCCTGGCACAAACACCTGAAGACGGCGAGAAGGGCGAAGGAAAAAGGAAAGGCAAAGCCAAAGGCTGCGAAATAGTTCTATTGCCCTGAAAAGGGGCATAGCGCCGGTGGGTTACACCGCCTGCGGCCGTAATTATGTTGGTGGTTACCGCCTATGAAGCCAGTTTACCTGCTCACCGGTAAGCCCGGGACGGGCAAGACCAGCCTTATCAAGCAGGCGGTGGCCGGACTTGGAAGCCGGGCGGGCGGGTTCTACACCGAGGAGATACGGAATCAGGGGACAAGGCTTGGCTTTAAACTGGTTACCCTGGACGGTCATGAGGCGATACTGGCTCACGCTGATTTCAGCAAGCGATTCCGGGTAGGCAAATACGGGGTTGATGTTGATGGGTTGGATAGAGTCGGTGTCTCCGCGCTGCGGCGAGCCGCCGAGCGGTGTGACCTGGTGATTGTTGATGAAATCGGGAAGATGGAGCTGTTTTCGGAAAATTTCAGGGAGGCGGTATTACAGGTAATTGGCAGCGGGAAAAGGGTTCTGGGGACAATCATGCTTCACTCAAACCCGTGGGCGGATGACATCAAACGCAAGTCACAGGTCAATCTGGTAACGGTAACCCGTACCGGTTATCAGCAGGTGCTGGCTGACCTGCGGGACTGGTTGAGAAGCATGGAAGGTTAAAGGATGGCGAAACCCATCTTCCCAGGGGGTGGGGGGCTATTTACAGGCTAAGCCACAGATGATGCTGGGTGGCAGGGTGGGAAAAGATTAGAAACGAGGGGGATAAAGGGGGAGTGGGTTGGAAGATGACCTCTCTGGCTAAATCTTTGAAAATTAGAGGTAAGACATTATGTCGGCGCTACCGGCGTTAATTCAGGCACTGCTTGAACCCAGAGCCTACCCCGAACCACCGCAGAGGGTGGAGCTGATGCAGACCCAGATGTCTTATGTATTCCTGGCTGATGATTATGTTTACAAGATAAAAAAGCCGGTAAATTTCGGCTTTCTTGACTACACCACGCTGGAAAATCGCCGGTTCTACTGCCAGAAGGAAGTTGAGCTCAACCGGCGGCTTTGCCCCGATGCCTATTTGGGCGTGGTTCCGGTAGTCAATGATAACGGTCAGTTCCGCATAGGGGGTGGGGGTGAGACTGAAGAATACGCGGTAAAGATGCGCCGTCTGCCTCAGAAAGCCATGATGGATGCCCTGCTGGCGGCGGGTAAGGTAACGCCGGAGATGTTGGCCGGAGTGGCGGCGAAACTGGCCGAATTCCACCAGAAAGCGGCCACCGGCGGGGATATAAACAACTTTGGCGGCATTGACACCGTTAATCAAAATACTGATGAGAACTTCACCCAGACCGAGAAATACATCGGCACCACTATTCCCCGGGACACGTATCAGCGCATCAAGGCTTATACCGAGGGCTTCATTGAGTCCAATACTCCCCTGTTTCAGAAGAGGGTTAACGACGGCAGGGTTCGGGACTGCCACGGCGACCTCCACGCTGCCCATATCTGTTTCTTTAAGGGTATCTGCATCTATGACTGCATTGAGTTCAATGACCGCTTCCGCTACTGTGATGTCGCCTCGGAGGTCGCCTTCCTGGCTATGGACCTGGACCACTACGGGCGGGCTGACCTGTCTGATAGTTTCGTGGCTGCCTATGTAGAGAAAAGCCACGATGAGGAGCTGAAGCGGCTGCTTGGTTTCTACAAGTGCTACCGCGCTTACGTGCGGGGCAAGGTGGGGAGCTTCCAGTATGATGACCCGTATATCTCCGCCGGCGAAAAAGAAAAGGTACTGGCTATCGCCAGGAGCTACTTCGAGCTGGCGGAATCGTATATATAAGGTGATTAAGGGGGTGGTAAATTGAGAGAGCCATTTGCCAAATTTATAGAAGCCGAACTCAAGCCCGGCTTTTTACTTATCGCCTGCGGGCTCCCCGGCACCTGGAAGACGGAGACAACCGAGGAAGTCTCGAAAATCAAGGGCTGTAAGCTCCTGCGCACCGACCTGATTCGGCTGGAGGTGTTGAAAAACGAAGATGTTTTCGACGAAAAAGTCGCCGCCGACATGGATAAACGGACCATGGTCTATGACGAGATGTTCCGGCAGGCGGATGAAGCCTCAAAAAGCGGCGAATGCGTTATCCTTGATGCCACCTTCGTGACGCAGTCATTGCGGCAGCGGGCGGCGGCCATCGCCGCCAGGCACAACATAACCTTTGTCATCCTGCAGACCGACTGCCCTCAGGAGGTATCCATAAGCAGGATACTGGCACGGACAAAGGAGGAATATGTGTCAAATGCCCTCACCGAGCAGGCCTACCTCAATAACAAAAAGCGGTTTGAAGCCGTTAATCTGGACGAGTTGAAAGACAAGTATCCCGACCTCAATATTGTTCACCTGATAGTCGATACCCGGAAAGACCCGCCCGGAGACTGGTATATCACTGGCGTTGCCAGGAGGTAGAGCGAAAGCGCATGAAGATAGATTTGCACATCCATACCAGCACCGGTTCGGATGGTAATCTCTCCGTTGAGGACGTCTTCAGGGAGGCCAGCAAGAGAAATCTTGATTTAATTGCCATAACTGACCACGATTCTATTGAGGCTCAGGGAAGAGCCGTCGCCCTGGCCCGGAAGTATGGTATGGCCTATATTACCGGTGTGGAATTGAATGTGACCTTCGGCTATTCCGGGAAGTCTGTCTCACTGGATTTTCTGGGCTATCGTTTTGATATCGGCAACCAGGCTTTGAATGATAAGCTCCGGTTGATGCGGGAGCACCGGGAAGCCAGGGCGCGCCAGATTATGGGAAAGCTGAATATTGAGTTTGATAAAGAGAATGTACCGAAGTTTACCGGGGAAGACATCAATAAGATGCAGGCCGGCGTTGACGGTGCTCTGGGCCGACCCCACATCGCCGATTATTTAGTAGCCAGGGGGATTGTCGGCGACAGGCAGGAGGCTTTTGATAAATATCTGGTCAGATGCAATGTGCCCAAATACCCGCTGTCACTTACCGAAGCCTCGGCACTGGTAAGGAATGCCGGCGGTGTCATGGTGCTGGCACACCCCAACGACCCGAACGGCACCTCACTGGTGAGCATAACATCCGATTTGGCTGAGCAGACGAAGATTATTGAGGCCTATATGCTGGACTATATTGACGGCCTTGAATGCTGGCATTCCAGGAACGATGCTGCTACCACGGCACATTACGTTGAGTTTGCCCGGAGGCATCATCTGCTCATGACCGGGGGCAGTGACTGCCATCAAAAGCCCGTTATTCTCGGCACTGTAGCTATACCCGACTTTGTGGCCGGGCAGTTCACAGGGGTAGCTTGAAGGGATAAAACCCCACTTTTTTCTTTTTATCTTTTCCCACCCAAGCCGCCCAGCATCATCGGCGGCTTATCCCGTGGGGGAAATCCCCCTTAATCCCCCTTTTTCAAAGGGGGACAATACTTTTTGCACGATGGGTCGTCTCCCTTTAATTAAAGGGAGACCGAGAGGGATTTAGTCGGGGAGTAGCCTGCGGAGAGGGGCACATGCCCCTCTCACGAAATTTCCCCCTCTCCAAATATAGTTATCTATGGGGTTTGTGCCATCTTGCTGTTTGGAGAGGGGGACACAGGGGGTGAGGTAAAGATAGTGCGAGGCCAAGTGGAGTGAATTTAAACTAGTACCGAAACAACCAGCACACAACCAAATCAAAGTATAACAAAGGTTGACTTTTTCCGTAATTTTGCCGATACCCATTTGCCTGCATCAATAACCATATGTTAATATAAACTGGTAGGGTGTATGTGAGGAGGACGAGATGCCCAAGATATATCTTATTGATGTGACCAACCGCGACGGCGTGCAGACGGCAAGACTCGGCTTATCCAAGATTGAAAAGACATTAATAAACATGTACCTGAACGAGATGGGGGTCTTCCAGTCTGAATTTGGCTTCCCCACGACCAGGCACGAAACCAAATACCTCCAGGCTAACCTGGAACTGGCTGAGATGGGTATTCTCCAACCCATTCGCCTGGAGGGATGGATACGGGCCATTGTTGAGGACGTAGAGACCACCTTCGAGCGGGTACCTGAGATAAAACACCTCAACCTGTCCATATCCACGTCAGACCAGATGATAAACGGCAAGTTCCAGGGGAAAAAGACCAGAGATGATATCTTAAATGATATGACCGAGGCGCTTAAGGCTGCCCACGCTCATGGCGCTGAGTCCGTAGGCGTCAATGCCGAAGACGCCTCCAGGACAGACCTTAATTACCTGATAAAGTTCGGGCTGGCGGCTAAAAAACATGGGGCTGACAGATTAAGGTATTGCGACACCCTCGGTTACGATAACCCCTTCACCATCTATGAAAACACCAGAACTCTGGCGAAAAAAACAGGCATGCCGATTGAGCTCCACTGCCATAACGACCTGGGCATGGCGGTAGCCAATTCTATCGCCGGAGCCAAGGGAGTAATAGACGGCGGGCAGGATGCCTATATCAACACCACTATCAACGGCATCGGAGAGAGGGCGGGAAACGCCGACCTGATAGCCATCATTCTGGCGGCTACCAAATCAAATGATTTTGCCGGGAAATATGAGCTGGCCGGACCAATCGACCTGTCCAGGGCATGGAAGATAGCCAAGTTTGCCAGCTACGCCTTTGACGTGCCTATCCCGATAAACCATCCCGGCCTCGGCGCCAATGCCTTTGCCCATGAATCCGGCATACACGCTGACGGCGTCTTAAAAGACCCGGAAAACTACGAACTGTACAGCTATGAAGAGCTGGGCCGAGGCGACCCTGAATTCGTGGAAACAGGCCGGGAAATCATTACCGGGCAGTACAGCGGCATATCTGGCTTCAGCCATGTTATGGGCAAGCTGGAGGTCTCATTCCGGAGCAGAGAAGAAGCCAATGAGGTGCTGGAGCTGGTCAGATACGCCAACGTAGAGTCACACAAGCCCCTCGTTGAGGACGAATTGCTGTTTATCGCCAAATATCCAGATACTGCCAAGAAGCTCCTGACCCTCACGCCCCTGCAATAGCCGCTCCCCGAATGTCAAGAGAAGGCTGTTATTTAAGACTGCCTCCTTTTATTATATATGCTATTATAGTACTGAAATGGTTAGTGAATTGCCCAGCCTGACCCTGAAAGCCATCGGCACCGTCCACAGCGAAATAAAGCAACCAGTAAGGCGTCAGTCCAAGGACATAGTCTCTGAAATTGAGGTTGATAAAGACCTCACCGAAGCCCTGGATAACCTGGACGAATTTTCCCACATCATAGTTATCTACTGGATGCACCAGCGCCGGGGGCCAGCCCCCAAAAAGGTACGCCCCATGGGTAATCCGGAGAACTCCCTGATGGGCGTCTTGGCCACCCGTTCCCCGGCCCGACCAAATCCGGTGGGGAAAGCCACCGTCAGACTGCTTCAGCGCCGGGATAACATACTGAAGGTAAAAGGACTGGATGCCATTGATGGCACACCGGTAATTGATATTAAGCCCTACATTCCGGGGTATGACTCGGTAAAGAATGCCAGAGTGCCGTCATGGGTGAAAAAGCAATAAACCAGACATTACTGAATATCTATCACCGCCTCATGGCTCACTATGGACCGCAGCACTGGTGGCCCGCCCGGGAACCCTTCGAGGTAATAGTAGGTGCCATACTCACCCAGTCAGCCGCCTGGACTAACGTGGAGAAGGCTATCGCCAATCTCAAGGCTGCCGGGGCACTATCGCCGGTAGCATTACGTCAACTGCCCCGGTCTGAAGTTGCCAGACTTATCCACTCCTGCGGGTACTACAACGCCAAAGCACAGAAGCTCAAAGCCTTCGCTCACTGGCTCGGAGAGCAATATGATGATAGCCTCACCAGGCTATTTGCCGTCAGCATTAATCGTCTCCGTCAGCAGCTCCTTGCCGTCTACGGCATCGGCGAGGAAACAGCCGACTCCATAATACTGTATGCTGCCAACAAGCCGACCTTCGTTATTGATGCCTACACCCGTCGTATCATCAACCGCCTGGGCCTGACTCCGCACAATAAAAGCTATGCCGCCTATCAGTCCCTCTTTATGGCCAATCTGCCGGCTGACACCAGGCTGTTTAACGAATATCACGCTCTTCTGGTCTGTCTGGCCAAGAATGTTTGCCAGCCCCACCCCCTCTGCCAGCAATGCTGCCTTAATGCCGCCGACATAACCGGTATAGACCCTTCAGGAGTTCAATTCCCCTGCTCGGCCATTACCCGAAACGCTAATGAACCGGATTAGACAGACTCAGCCTGATTAAAGGAGAGTGTTTATTAACCTCACCCCCTTTATGCAAGAGAGGCCTCACTTCTCTAAAACTCTCTGTGGGGTAGGGGGCATAGATTTACGGGATAAGCCGAAGAGGAAACAGGGTGGCGGGTGGGAAAAGATAACAAGGGAAGGGGGCCAGGGGGATAGGTTGCTAAACAATCTCTTAAAAGGAACTTGAAAATATTTATGGGGATGCAGCCACAGTAGAAGTATCCGTGCGGAATCCAGATACGGTTTTATACCGGGAAATGGTTTGGTATTGCTCTCTTCCGGGATTTTACAGCCCACAATTCCTTGAGTATCCGGCGCCTGGCGTCCAGTTGTACCGGCAGATTGTGCTCAAACAGGTCCACTTCCTCTGTAGACACGCCAGCGATTTCAGCCAGTTCTCGCTGTGTTAAAAGTTTGGAGATACGTAGCCTCCTGGACTTGAAACCTATAGAATCTTCCTGTATCAGCGTCAGGTCTGCTTTCATGACTTTTACCTCTACCAGCCAAGATACAGTCTTTGAAACGGACTCACAAGCATGTTTACACCCTTGACAACTGGGTGTTCTCCCCTATATTACGTTAATTACTTACCAATGATATGCGTCAAGACCACATAACTTGCAATAACACCGAGTAGTCTGTTAAGCTTTCAGCCAGAAGCCAGATGCAGGAAAATGAAATGCCCTTAGACCTATCAGTGCAATTAGCTCCCGGGCACAGGCAGGGCTTGCTATTGGCCAACCCGGTGATGACCGCCTCCGGCACATTCGGCTATGGAACGGAATACAGCCAGGTGTTTGACATTCAAAAACTGGGGGCTATCGTGTGCAAGGGAACCACCCTTGAACCGAGAGAGGGAAATCCACAGCCGCGCCTCTATGAAACAGCCTCCGGCATGCTCAATTCAATCGGACTCCAGAACATCGGGGTGAAAGCCCTGATAAGGGAAAAGGCACCGCTCTGGGCAGGCTGGCAGATGCCGGTTATCGTCAATATCGCCGGCGAGACCGTGGATGACTATGCCCGACTGGCTGGTGAACTGGACGGTGTAGCCGGTATCAGCGGTATTGAGGTAAACATCAGCTGCCCCAATATCAGGGCCGGTGGCGCCGCCTTTGGTGCCAGACCCGGGCCAGCCGCCGAGGTAACCACCGCCGTCAGGGAAGCCACATCCCTGCCGTTACTGGTCAAGCTGACCCCGAACACCAGTGATATCGCCCGGGTGGCCTTAGCTGTGGCTGAAGCCGGCGCTGACGCCGTATCCCTCATCAACAGCCTGGAAGGCATGGCTATAGATATTGCCAGGCGCCGCCCGGTACTGGGCAACATAACCGGTGGTCTTTCCGGACCCGCCATCAAGCCGCTGGCTTTATCCATGGTGTATCAGGTGTCTGGCGCCGTGACGCTGCCCGTTATTGGCTGCGGCGGCATCACCAGCGCCATTGATGCCCTGGAGTTCATCATGGCCGGCGCCAGTGCCGTGCAGGTAGGCTCGGCTACCTTCAGCAATCCGCGGGCCTCTCTTGACGTTCTGGAGGGGATTGAGGAGTTCATGGAAAAAGAGGGGATAAATAAGATATCTGAGCTTATCGGCGCCGCCCGTTGCTAGCCTATCCCCCCACCCCCCTTCCCTGATATATCTTTTCCCACTCTCCACCCTCGCAGCATCTGCGATTTATTCCACGTATGTATACCCCACCACCCCCAAACACCATTGAGCATATTGCCTCGTTGTAATATAATTAAAACATTAAATTAAATTCTATCTTCATTAGTCTGAGGAGGGGTCGCATAGTGGCCTAGTGCGGGCGCCTGCTAAGCGCTTACCCTGGGAAACTGGGGTCGAGGGTTCGAATCCCTCCCCCTCCGCCATGAAGAATGATATGAGCAACAAGATTGATGATTATATCGACAAGCAAGACTCGCCGAAAAAAGAAATCTGCCAGAATTTAAGAAAAATTATTCTCAAGACTTTTCCCGACGCAAAAGAAGAGATGAAATGGGGCGTTCCCACATTTGCCGATGGTAAATTTTACATTGTGGCTCTGAAAGACCATGTCAATCTGGG
>CAYWRT010000060.1:0-11833 GCA_964460815.1 uncultured Dehalococcoidaceae bacterium | reverse complement strand
GGTCACCTTCGTTTCTCCCCGGCACATGGCAAAATGTGTAAATGAGGAGTCCTCGGCGGCTCCATGCCAGTGAACCTCACCCGGAGGTATGACGACAACCATACCCGGTGTGACGACCCGCTCCTCTTTCTCGGTAGCTATTATGCCCTTGCCGTCTGTAATATACAGGAATTGCTCGGCGGTATGAGTATGGAAGTTAAGTCTGGCCCCCGGACCGAAGGTGACCAGCAGGACTGTAGACCCTCCCGTCAGGCTCGGGTCAACCAACCGCCGCATGTATACCGGCCCTCTGGCGACCATCGGGCTTCCCTCCTGCTCGACAACAGCCTCAACATCACTGCTATTAACGACTATCATGTTTTCCTCCTGCTATCTCAGTATCAGAGTCTCTTTCATTACTTTTTGGTACGTACCTGTACCCCGGCCAACTCTTCCAAACGCAGAATCAGGGCATCGACACCCTTATCAGCCAGACCGGCGGCTTTGGCCTCAATAAGCTTCTGCTCCACAACCGCCCCCACCGGCAGAGGCACATTGTATTCCTTACCCAGCCCTATCATCAGGTTAATATCTTTACAGGCAAGGCTGAGCCGATAGTTGGGCGCAAAATCGCCTTTGAAGACCGAGTTGGCATATTGTTGCAGGCTCCAGTTATTGCCGGTGCTTACGGTGATGATGTCCCAGAGCGTCTGCGGGTCGATGCCCGCCTTGACACCTAATACGAAACCCTCGGCACTTATGGAACTGCAGGTAAGGGCTATCATGTTATTGATGAGTTTGGCAACATTGCCACAGCCGGCATCGCCCACAGGGAATATCTTCTGTCCCATGACTTCCAGGAGCTTCCTCACCTTTTCCAGAGAAGCGGAATCACCGCCGACCATAATTGCCAGAGTGCCCCTTTCAGCTCCTCCAGTCCCCCCGCTCACCGGCGCGTCCAGCACGGACACTCCCAAATCCCTGGCATCTTCGGCTATGCGCCGGATGGTGGAAGGAGAATTGGTGCTCATATCCACATAAATATCCCCTTTTTTCCACCCTGCCTTGAGACCATTCTGTCCATAAACAACCTGTTCCACATCTGGTGGGGCAGGTAGACTGGATATAACTACCTGGCATGACTCGGCCACATCCCTGGGTGTGTTGCCCCATTGAGCTCCTTTTTCCAAGAGATGTGCGGCTGCCTCCTTTCTCAGGTCATGGACGGTAAGATTATACCCGGCGTCAAGTATTCTCCCGGCCATATGCCGTCCCATTTGTCCAATGCCGATAAAACCTATATTCATTAAAACCTCCCGAATTGAAATACCTGTAAGAAGCGCCTAAGAGCCTTTTACTAACGGCCTAAATCCGTTCAAAAACCTCTCGTATGTCAGGGTGTAAAGAAACGCCAATATTTTCCACAGCCTCATACCGGAGCCGATGGAGTTCCTTTTGCTTCGCCTCAAACTCAGTCCGGGAATAGAGCCTTTCCGGGTGAACCAGAATGTCGTCAACCGCCCTGATTGACGCCGGCACTTTAAAGCCGGTGGCTGAGTCAACCCAATCCTCAAGCCCCCCCCTCAACAGAGAGTCAAGTATAGCCAGGGTATGTCCTACGGCTATGTCCTTATGGCGGTAGCCCTCGCCTACCCCACCCGTATTCATCAGATAGTAATTTATATGAGGCAGACCTTCAAGTATCCCGTAGAATATATTGGCATGCTCAGCCCTGTCGCCAGCGAGGAAGGGGTCATAGAAAAATTCAGTCCTGATCTTCCCTGCCTGCGTCGGGTCACCTGCCGAGGATTCCATCGCCTGCCCCAGAACCATCAGGGCTGTCGCCTGTTCCAGGGTCAATTTAGATATAGCCGGAATTATCGGCCCCCTGGTGATAAGAATAACATTATCAATTCTATCAACATCAATATAGGGGCTGGTATGCATAAAATCCTTTCTTAAAATAACCGCCCTTCCGTTCGATGTCCTCTCAAAGTTTTCAAAGTCGAAATCCCCATCCTCAGTGACAAAGACATTTTCGCAGACTGTATCACGCTTCAGTAAGCCGTAGAATATTTCAACCTGCTCTCCCGGAGTTACCCCTTCCGTTTTGACAAAAACGCCACCCGCCTCAAAACCGTGAAATGAGCCATCAGGCATAAGGGTGCCGCCATCGTCCTGTATCAGCCAGGACCGCTCCATCCCCTTCCGGGCCAGAACCTGGCAGGTCATGGTAGTCTTGCCATTGGCACTCAGCGCAATAAGCAAGGTCCGTACCGGACGGTAACCACCATGAGCCAGCTGAAGATAGTCCTCGCGACAGCCGGCATGGAGAAAGATACCGCCACGCCTGGTCTTGGCTGTCCAGTCCTCGGCAGCAAATACCCCCTTCTTATATTCACCGATATAATTGCTGTTCCTCACTATCTTGACAACCCGGCCATCATCCAGCATAGCCAGTCTTATAGTGATGTCCTTCTGAGGCAGCGGTTTTGATTTGTTGGTCTCCCAGGCTTCGTCACCGAAAAACACCATCTGATAATTCGGCTTTTCTACCGCTCTGGGCACCGATATGAACAGGTTCTTGCCACCATAGGCAACATGGGCAAACTTTTCCGGGATGATTAATCTGACCACCATTTCACTATTCTGATTGCCCACAATTCTATCAATGGATATCAACCTTTCCCGGGCTAAAGCCTGCTCACACCGGACTAAAAGCTCCAGCTCCTCATTGCCAAAGGAATCATCAACACTGTTTTTGGTAAAAGCCTGCGCCCGGGAGGTAGGCTCACTTTCGGCGACATAATTATCATAAATTGTCTTGACGACCCCCTCTTGCTTCTCCACAAGCGCCCTGAGCTCTTCATCAGGGGGATTATCCAGTAATCTATTCTCGGCTATCGCTTTTTCTCTGATTCTATCGGCAGTTCGGGCAAATTCTTCCAGGTCAATTTTTGTACTCATTCAGAGCCCTCCAGCAGATTTTAAATAAGCCTTACCGGCAAACCGCACCGGTCTCCCGTAAAAGCTCTTAATAAAAATTGGGGTCGACAATGGCCCCTGTGGAAAGTCCTCCTTCAGTAATGACACAGGAAATTATCCACGATTTTCGCCTTTATTATAACATATATTTATTTTTCAATGAATTCATCAAACTCTAAAATATTCATCGTCCTGACTTCCCTTGACAGGCCGCCTTCTGTATAATTGATAATAAGGAGATTGAGGACTTATGATTCGCCGGTGCCGGGCAAATGATGCCACGCGGATGCACTTCATCATTAATGAGGCCGCCAAAGCCTATGATGGCATCATCCCGGCTGACTGCTATCACCAGCCCTATATGCCTGAGGAAGAACTTGAAAAAGAGATGAAGCGCGTCACCTTCTACGGCTGGGAGATGAATGGTGAGCTGGTAGGCATAATGGGCATCGAAGCGATAAAAGATGTTACCCTCATTCGACACGCCTATGTGCTGCCGCAGTGGCAGAAGCAGGGTATTGGCAACAAGCTCCTGAGCTACCTTAAAGGTCAGATTACCACCCACCGTCTACTGGTGGGAACATGGGCAGCCGCCCACTGGGCAATTGCTTTTTACCGGAAGCACAACTTCAGTCTACTGCCAGATAAAGATAAACTGTTAGCCGACTACTGGGACATTCCCCCGCGCCAGATTGAAACCTCAGTGGTTATGGGAATGGAAATCAATAAAAATTAAAAGGAGCCAGTATGAGGGAATGGATTATCAGGCTGGTTGAGGCGGCCGCGATTACCATCACCATAGCCGCCGTGTGCCAGGAGATGGAAAAACCGAAGGAAGAAAGGCGGTGGCATGGGAAGGTGGGGCTTGTACCCTATGATTTCCGGCTGCCAACAATCGAGCGGCTCAAGGAATCTTACTGGAACCCCGACGACAGTCGAATTTTTACCCCGGAGGCAATCGGTATTGGCTGGGCCATTAACCTTTACACCCTGCTGGAAAAGATGAGGCTGATTGGGGAATCTTATGCCTCCGAGGAAGACTTCCTGATGCCGACCAGGTCCCTGAAAAAGGTGCTGGAACACCGCCCGGTGATGGAGTGAAGACCGGCCGGCAGGCACGGCACTCCTGACGCTACTGGATAACGGAGCCATGAAATACCACCCACAGGGCTGCCAGAGCCAGCGGCGGTATAATGCCCGCAGTTATCTTCCAGCTTCCTCTATTGTAGGCACGATATATGATTACGCAGATAAGGCCCCCCACAACCCGTCTCTATATATCGCTACCAGCCTTACCGGCAGCAGCCTGTTGGCTAATTCTTCTCTGCCTCTGGTATACACCTTGATATAGTTACCGGTGAGTCCAGTCCAATTGCCGCCGGTTCTCTGCTCCCACAGCACTTCAGCAGTCCTGCCCAGAAACCGCCGATTAAAGTCCGGCTGGCTCTCTCCGGCCAGAGCCAGCATCTCCTGAAGGCGCTGCCTTTTAACACTATCGGCAACAGCCGGCATATGCGCCGCCCCGGTTCCCGGGCGCGGCGAGTAAGGGAAGACATGAATCCGGGCAAACTGCATCTGCCGGCAGAAGCCTAAGCTCTCCTGGAATTCCGCCTCAGTCTCGCCGGGAAAGCCCACAATAACATCGGTGGTAACAGCCACCTCCGGCACTGACTTCCGAATCAGGGAGACAGCTCGCTGGTATTCAGCCGTTGTATAGCGCCGCTTCATCCGGCTGAGCACCCCATCACTGCCGCTCTGAAGAGACAGGTGGAAGTGCGGACACAGCCTCTCATCTCGCCACAGCTTGATAAGCCTGGGTGAAATCTCCGGCGGCTGGAGAGAGGACAGCCTCAGCCGATTCACCGATGTTCCCGCAAGGATACACTCCAGCAAGCCCCTCAGGTCAGTCCCCTTACAGTGATATGTGCCAATCTCGGTGCCGGTTAAGACTACCTCCTGATACCCGGCCGCCACCCGCTTCCCGACCTCAGCCACAACCCGTTCCACCGGCACACTTTCCTCCCGTTTCCGCACCAGGGGTACAATGCAGTAAGCGCAGAAGTTATGACAGCCGTCCTGGACCTTGATGAAGGCACGAGTGCGGCGACCATTATCGGGTAACCACCCTGAATCCCCGGCGACCGGCTGACCCGGGCACCCCGCCTCCCCCAGAATCCGCAGAAGATGTGACTTTTCGGCATTACCCAGGACAAGGCCAACCCCCTCAATCTGCTCAAGTTCCCGGGGCGCCCTCTCGGCATAACAGCCAGTAGCCACCAGCCGGGCACCCGGACTCCTGCGGTGGGCCAGGCGCAGCCTTTGGCGCGACTTGCGGTCAGCAACGTGTGTAACCGTGCAGGTATTAAGTACATAGATGTCAGCCTTATCCGTCGGCGCTACCAGCCTGTACCCGGCTTCAGCCAGCTGCCGCGCCAGAAGCTCTATCTCCGCCTGATTCAGCTTACATCCCAGGCTGTCCAGGGCCACCCTGGGTATTTCCATTCTTCTCTCCATTTACTATCCCGATAAGACCCGATAATTATGTAAACATTATACTGTTCTCACTCTTACGGGGTCAAAAGCCAATTCGATTTTATCTTTTCCCACCCTGCCGCCCTCGCACCATCAGCGGCTTATCCCGTAAGTGTATGCCCCACCACCCCCCAAAAAGGATTAGATATACACTCCCCCACGGGGAACAGCCTGCGGATAGGAGCGCAAAGCCCCTCTCAAAATACCTCCCCCTCTCCAACCAAATTATCTCTTGGTCCAGCTTAATATCACAGGTTGGAGAGGGGGACACAGGGGGTGAGGTTAAGATACCAAACCAATCAGAACCAAACAGAACCAACCGGGTATCAATTTAAAGTATTATAACTGGCTCCCCTCAAAATCAAGCATATTGAGCCTGAGCTGCTCTTTTCCTCCCCAGCGGTCAACCTCCAGGTTATAGACGATGTCAAGATGTGAAGATACCTCCGACAAGTATCCGCCCAGCCTGAAACCGACGCTGTCCCACACCGTGCCTCCCTGCCTTAGTTTCAGCCTGAGGTGCTCGCCACCACTGCCCATGATGCGCCGTTCCAGCACCTCCACACCCCGGCTGAGGAATGTGGGCACTGGATTGCCAACGCCAAAGGGAGCTAGCAGTTGTATAGACTGATAGGTATCCCCACCGAGGTTGGGGAGGGTGACCAGGGCGTCAATGTCCAAGTGGGGGCGGAGCTCAACACCGGCTAGCTGCTCGGCGACGAGGTGGGAAAGCCCGTCCTGTAGCCGGGGCAGATTTCGGGTGGGGAGGGTGAAGCCGGCGGCCTGCGAGTGCCCGCCGTACCGGGAGAAAAGGTGGTCGAACTGGTTCAGGGCGGCGATAATGTTGAATTCAGGAATGCTGCGACAGCTGGCATGGCTTATCTTTTCTCCGGTATGTATGACCACTGATGGCCGGTAGAACTCCTCCGTCAGTCGGCTGGCTACCAGCCCGGCGATGCCGATGGGATAGTCTCTATCGCCGGCTATCAGCAGTGGCGGCAGTCCCTGCGCTAGTACCTGCTCTCTAGCCATGTCCAGGGTGGTGGTGGTTAGTCTCTGCCTTTCCTCATTTTTCTGTGCCAGCCATATAGCCAGTTCGCGCGCTTCCTGTGGAGAGTCGGTTATCAACAGATTATAGCCGGTCAGACCGTCGGCCAGTCGGCCGGCAGCATTCAGGCAGGGAGCGATGACCCAGGCAATCTTTTCCGCATCAAGACTGCCGACGTTCAGGCCGGTCTGGTTCATCAGTTCCCTGATGCCAAGGCGGGGCTCGGCATTCATTAATCTCAGGCCCTCTTTAATCAGGTAGCGGTTTTCTCCCACCAGCGGCGACATATCAGCGATGGTGCCTATGGCAACCATGTCCATCGCCATGTCCATCTGCTCTTCTCTGCCGAGACTCTGCAATAATGCCTGAAGTAGCTTGAAGGCGACGCCAACACCGGCCAGCTGTGAGAAGGAATAAGCCGAGCCGCTTAGCTTGGGGTCGACAACAGCGATGGCCTCCGGAATTTCGGGAAGGGGGTCATGGTGGTCGGTGATAATAATATCAAGCCCCATCTTTATTGCCTTCTTAACCTGGAGAACATCAGTAACGCCGCAGTCCACGGTGATGATAAGGCTGATTCCCTGCTGGTAAAGGTTCTTCAGGGCGGCGGTGGCCAGCCCGTGCCCTTCTGTCTGGCGGTGGGGTATGTAGGGTACAGCCTTTCCCCCGAGAGCCGATAGGCCGCGGACGAGCGTAGCGGTGGCGGTGATGCCGTCAGCGTCGAAGTCTCCGTAGATGCCGATATTTTCACCGGAAAGCAGAGCCTGGTAAATCCTGGCTACCGCCCGGTGCATATCCGGGAGCAGGAAGGGATTACCCAGGAGGCTCCGGTCACCGGTAAGGAAGGAATGGAGCTCATCCGGCCTGGAGATGCCGCGGTTATAGAGAAGCCGCACTGTTAGTGGGGGAAAGCCGGAGCTGTTGGCCAGTTGCTGGTCCGGTACGGACGGCAGCAGATTCCAGCGACTATGGCTCAAGCTTGTTCCTCAGAGTATTTTCGGAAGACCAGGACTGAGTTATGCCCCCCGAAGCCAAAGGAGTTGGTGAGGGCAATGGTAACACTGGCCTGGCGGGCAACATTCGGCACAAAATCCAGGTCGCATTGGGGGTCAGGATTGGTAAGGTTTATGGTCGGTGGTATGACCCCGTGCTGAATAGCCATGATGCAAAAGGCCGATTCGGCGGCACCGGCGCAGCCGATAAGGTGCCCGGTCATTGACTTGGTGGAGCTTATCGGTACCTTGTAGGCATAGTCGCCAAAAACTGTCTTTATGGCCCGGGTTTCCGTCAGGTCGTTTAGCTGGGTAGACGTGCCGTGGGCGTTGATGTAATCGACATCACCGGGTGCAATCCCGGCTTTTCTCAGGGCTATTTGCATGGCTCTGGCAGCGCCAGAACCGTTTTCCAGCGGCTGGGTAACATGGAACGAGTCGGCGGTGGCTCCGTAGGCCGTGATTTCCGCCAGGATATTGGCTCCACGTTTCCGGGCATGTTCCAGGCTTTCCAGGATAAGGATGACGGCTCCTTCACTGATAACAAAGCCATCGCGTTCCGCATCAAAGGGACGGGAGGCCAGTTTTGGGGCATCATTTCTCGTTGAGATGGCTTTGAGGGCATTGAAGGCGGTGATGCCTATCGGATTTATGATGGCTTCGCTGCCGCCGGCTATCATAATCTGGGCATCGCTATGCCTGATAAGTTCATAAGCGGCGCCTATAGCGTCTGAGCCGCTGGAGCAGGCTGATGTGGTGCACAGGTTTGGCCCTTTGACCCCAAGGGCGATTGAGACTTGGGCGGCGGCTATATCGGCTATCATCATTGGTGCCAGGAACGGGCTGACCCTGTCTGGCCCCTTTTCCAGCATCACCTGCATCTGCTCGAATAGCGTAGTCAGCCCGCCAATGCCGCTGCCAACAATAACACCAATATCATCCTGATTGGCGGCATCAATCTTCAGTTCAGATTGCTGCACCGCCTGGAAGCTGGCGGCTACCGCCAGCTGGGCAAAACGGTCCATGCGGCGGGCGTCCTTGCGGTTAATATAATCAGTGGATTCAAATCCCTTGACTTCACCGGCAAACTTGGTCTCAAGAGGCGCCGGGTCACATAAGGTGATATAGTCAATGCCGGACTTGCCGGCAATGAGGTTATCCCAGGTGGTGGCGATGTCCAGACCGAGAGGGGTGAGGGCACCTATGCCGGTAACGACAACTCTATTAACGTGATTGTTGATTGTGGGCCTCCTTGTGGGGTATTAGCTATTTTTTACCATATTCTGAGGTTATTTTCAAGTCTGGGGTTTACTTTCGAGAGTATTTATTAGCCTCACCCCCTGTGTCCCCCTCTCCAACCTGTGATATTAAGCTGGACCAAGAGATAATTTGGTTGGAGAGGGGGAGGTATTTTGAGAGGGGCTTTGCGCTCCTATCCGCAGGCTGTTCCCCGTGGGGGAGTGTATATCTAATCCTTTTTGGGGGGTGGTGGGGCATACACTTACGGGATAAGCCGCTGATGGTGCGAGGGCGGCAGGGTGGGAAAAGATAGCAAAGAAAATGGGTGGCTCAGGGGAGAGGGGCCTCGTCTCCTTCACCCCTCTTCACCCACCGCGTCCTCAAAGCCATCAGGGTGATGGTGATGATTAACAAGATTATGGAGATAACCTGGGCTTCGTGCAGACCGAAAAGGAAGTTTGTCCCCTCCCGGATAAAGTCAATGCCAAGCCGCCATAAAGCGTAAAAAGTCAGGTAGACAAGGAACAGCGAACCGTTGGGCTGGAGCCGCCCCCTCAACCTGAGCAAGACCACAAAGACTATCAGGTTATATACAATCTCGTAAGGCTGGGTGGGGTGAACGGGCACTCCTATGGGGCCATAGCTCTCAGGATGAGTATAGACCACCGCCCAGGGCAGGTGGCACTCTACTCCATAACAACAGCCGTTCAAAGTGCAGCCCACCCGGCCGATTGCCTGGGCCAGTATAATGCCGGGCGCCAGCACGTCAGCCAGATAGCCGAAGGAGAATTTTTTACTGAACCGGCTGTAAATCCAGACGCCCAGAGCCGCTCCCAGAACCGCACCGTAGATGGTCAGTCCCGAACCACCGATTATCTCCCCCGGGTGCTGACCATAATAATCCCACAGGTCAAGAACATGGAGCAGACGGGAAAATATTATCCCGGAGGGGATGCCCACCAGTGCCGCGGTAAAAACAGTATCATAAGAAAGGTCAGCCCCTCTTCTGACCTCGCGCAGCGCCCATAAAATCAGGGTCAACACCGCCAGAGCCACCATGATGCCGTACCAGCGAACGCTGATTGCCCCGATGGTAAAGGCCACCCCGCTTATAGGTAGTGTAATCATATCAACTCCAATTCAAATCACGGCCTTCAGTTTCAGTTGCGGCCCTAAACTCCCAAAACCTTGAAGCTGTCAATTAAACACCATCATTATGAACAAAGCGCCTCAACAAAGGCTTCAGCATCAAAGCTTACCATATCCTCCAGTCCCTCGCCAACACCGATTAACTGTATGGGAACCGCCAGTTCATCACATATAGCCAGGACTATGCCACCCTTGGCCGTGCCATCCAGCTTGGCCAGAAAGATACCGGTGACACCAACTGCCTCGGTGAAGTATCTTGCCTGAGTTAAGCCATTCTGCCCGGTAGTGGCATCCAGCACCAGAATCACCTCATGCGGGGCGCTGGCGTCAGCCTTGGCGGCTACCCGCCTGATTTTTTTGAGCTCCTCCATCAGGTTATATTTGGTATGCAGCCTGCCGGCGGTATCAATAATCACATAATCAATCTGCCGGCTCCGCGCCGCCTGCAAGGCATCAAAGACGACCGCCCCCGGGTCAGCCCCGGGCTGATGAGCCACCACAGCCACCCCCACCTTCTCCCCCTGCTTCTTAAGCTGTTCAATAGCCCCCGCCCGGAAGGTGTCCGCCGCCGCCAGAATAACACTCTTCCCCTCATTCTTCAAGCTGTAGGCGAGCTTGGCAATAGACGTGGTTTTGCCACTGCCATTAACGCCCACCGCCAGGATAACCCTGGGTGGCGAAAGATTAGCAGTCTCTTCCTGCGGGGCAATGTTCAGCATGTCTACCATTTCCGCCTTCAGGGCAGAGCGCACCCCTAGACCGTCAAGCCTACCCTCACTAGCACGCTGCTTTACCTTTTCAATGAGCTTACCGGTGGTATTGACCCCGACATCAGCCGATATAAGCAGCTCCTCCAGCTCGTCCCACACCTCGTCACCGACGGTGGCGCGTTCAAACAGGCTCATCGCCCTGCCGAACCAGTTATCATGGGTGCGCTTCAGCGCTTTCTGGAAGATATTAATCTACCTCACCCCCTTAATCCCCCTCTCCTTCAAAGGAGAGGGGGAATTTATAGAAGAGGGGCTTCGCCCCTCTTAAACTCCACGTTTATAGTATAGAGCAATTACACACAGAAAGGAAAGCCTTTGGGGGTTGGGGAGGCACAAACTAACGGGATAAGCCGAAGATGCTGCGAGGGCGGCAGGGTGGGAAAAGATAACACCAAATTTAACTAGTCCAGTGTGGTTTTTCTTATCACGTAGCCAAAAAGTACCATAGACATGAACCGAAGTAAGACTTAATATCAATATTATTACTGTCGTCATCAATTATACACTGGTGGAACATGACATTTAAGGCACTTCTAAAAGGATGGGTGGGAGAACAGAAAACTAGGCTGGTTCAGAAGCTATTACTAGATGGCGAGGAATATCATACATTTAATAACGTCATCGTTCAATCAAACTCCAGGCCTGCACAGATAGACCATATAATAGTCTCTAAATACGGTGTATTTGTTGTTGAAACAAAGAACAAAGATGGTTGGATATACGGAAGCACAAATGAAGAAGAATGGACAGAAACGTTCTATAAAAAGAAATATCGATTTCAGAATCCTTTGCGTCAGAATTACGCACACACTCGAAGTCTTGCCGAGTTTCTTGGAATCGACCATGGTAAAATCCAGTCCGTAATTGTTTTCTGGGGTAAATGTCAATTTAAAACCCAAATGCAACCTAACGTTGTAAAAAGTACTGGTATCATCAGCTACATCAAAAGTAAAAAACAGATATTATTTACAGACAATGAAGTAAATAATATGTATAACAATTTGGTAATGCTACAATATGAAACTCCAGTTTTTAGTGGCTTACGTCATGCAAGTGCGCTTAAGAAACGATACGAGAGTAATACTACATGCCCAAAATGCGGAGGTAGTTTAATAAAGCGTAAAGCCCGCACAGGTAAG
>CAYWRT010000059.1:0-11881 GCA_964460815.1 uncultured Dehalococcoidaceae bacterium | reverse complement strand
GATTTCCAGATAAGTACGAAACCCAGCGCAATCAGGGCATAGACCATGCCTACCGCTATGCCGCTTATCAGGAACTGGAGAAATTCAGCCATTTTTCAGAATGCCCCTTTCTAGATACTCCTTACTTTGATGCTGGTGGTAACCACCCCTTTCCGGCCGTCTCTATAGGTTACCGGTGCCTGTACATCTATCTTGTCACCATCACCATATAAAGCATAAATCAGCTCTTTATACCGTTCCTCCATGAACTCTCTTCTCAGTTTTCTGGTTCGGGTAAGTTCGGCTTCATCGGGGTCGAACTCCTTGTGCAGCAGGACGAATTTGCGCACGCGAGACTGTTCGGGCAGATAGCCATTAACCCGTGTCAGGTCCTGTCGAACCAGTTCGGCCACCTCATTTTTCTGGGAAAGGTCAACGAAAGTAGTATAAGGGATACGGTGGCGTTCCGCCCATTTGCCCACCATGGCAAAATCTATGTTCACTATGGCCGAGACGAAGTCTTTGTCCTTACCTCCGATGACCATAGCGTCCTTTATATAAGGGCTGAACCTGAGCCTGCCCTCAATATACTGAGGGGCATATTTGGCTCCCGAGCTTAGCTCGCCCATATGCTCCAGCCGGTCCAGGAATATCAGGTGTCCTTCCTCGTTGATATTGACCGCATCCCCGGTATGACACCAGCCGTCTATCAGGGTAACCGAGGTTTTCTCCTGGTCCTGGTGGTAGCCCGTAAACATGCACTCACTGGCAACCAGAAGCTCCCCTTCATCGGTTATCCTGAGTTCGGTGCCGAGTGCCGGCCGCCCGACGCTTTCAAACTTAATCTCACCCTTACTATGAGAAGAGATTAAGCCAGCCTCGGTGCTGGCATAGCACTGCCTGAGCTCAACACCGATAGCATGGATAAGACGGAAGGTATCCAGGCTCAACACGGAGCTTCCCGTTACGGCAAACCTGACCTTACTTAACCCCAGCCTGTCCTTTAGCGGTCTGAATAGGGCTAAATAGGCAATCCCGTGGAGAAGACGCCAGAACAGGTTTGGCGTTTTACCCTGGAATTTGATATCGGCAATTTTATGGCCTACCGGCAGGAACAGGTTATAGACAAAGCGCTTTAAGGGATTGGCATCCACCATCTTTACCTGAATCTCGCTGACCAGTCCTTCCCACTGCCGCGGACCGTATATCACGAAGTTGGGGCCAATTTCCCTGGTGTCCTCGGCAATAGTCTCGGGCTCCTCCGGGAAGTTGAGCTTGGCCCCGGTCAATAAGTGGGGAATGGTGGCAAAAAAGCTATCGCCGACCCAGGCAGCCGGGAAATTGGAAATCAGGTCATCATTCTCGTCCAGTGTGTAGCGATTGATAAATCCCTGGGCCGTAGTTATCAGGGCACGGTGAGTAATCATAGCCCCTTTAGGCAGTCCTGTGGTTCCCGATGTATAGTAGATGAAGGCGATATCGTCACCACTGCCTTCGTCTACGTTCTGCTCAAACAGACCGGCGTGTGTTTTTTCATATTCCCGGCCCATTTCCCCCACAGCGTCGAAGCTGGTGAGGACGGGGTCATCATAGTTCCTCATTCCCTTGGGGTCCCAGTAAATGACCTTTTTTAGGGAAGGCAGCTCGTTCTTGATTTCGAGGAACTTGTCCGCCTGCTCCTGGTCATTGACGATAGCGAACTTGGCATCAGAGTGCCCGGCGATATATTTCACCTCTGACGGAATAGAGTCAACGAAGATTCCGGTGACAATGGCCCCGGCCGCTTGAGCGGCGAACTCGCCCCAGAACCATTGGGGTTCATTGTCCCCGATAATACAGACCACGTCTCCTCGTTCCAACCCCAGGCTTATCAGTCCCAGGGAGACGTATTTTACCTTTTCATAGTAGTCCTGCCAGCTATATCTCTGCCAGATTCCGAACATCTTCATAGACATGGCTGTCAGGGGACCCCACTTGGCGCAGTTGCTTTTGATAATCTGTGGAATTGTATCCCGTTTTTCCATCTTCATTATATTATTATAATTATCTCATCAATACTGCGGGCATGGCGACCTGTGGAAACCAGCCTCACCTTACAACAACAGTAGTGCCGGTGGCCTTGGCAATCAGTTTCCCATCCTGGTTGGTCACTGTCATTTCGGAGATGCCAATCCGCCGTCCACTCTTCACCACACGGCATTCGGCAGTTATTTCGTCGCCGACACTGGCACCAGCAATCAAATGGATGTTGAACTGAGTGGCGATACTGGGGCTGACTAAAGAATTAGTGGCATAGGCAAATGCCTGGTCGGCTACTGACATGACGATTCCCCCGAAGATCATACCGTTGAAATTATTATATTCGGGCGTTAACTTCATGGCTACCCTGGCATAGCCCGGAGATAGCTCAAGCAGCCTCATTTTTAAAAATGAAGCAATTGGCTCATCAACCTCTTTAGCCCTCAGTTCCTCCAGATTATCAGATGACTCGCCTTCTCGTATTGACATCCTCACCCCAGTAATGCTGGTATCAATTTCGCTACATTATAACATAACTGACTATAAAGCAAATAATAATATAAGACTGGCCGCATATTGACAAATGGGTCAGCTATGCCTCCATAATAAGAGGCCTGATATTATCAAAGGAGGTTACGATGTCTGTATATCTTATGCTGACGACTCTCACTGATGAAGGGAGGAAGGCTCTTCAGGAAGACCCTGAGATACTGAAGGAAATCAATAAAGAAGTCGAGTACGCGGGAGTTAAAATATTGACGCAGTACGCGCTTCTTGGCCAGTATGACTTCGTAAATATCCTCGAAGCTCCGAGTAATGAAGTTGTGGCCAAACTGGCAATACGATTGAGTGCCAAGGGAACCACCCAGACCCTGACCCTGGCTGCCATCACTCTTGACAACCTTATTACGGCTCTGAAAGAAAAGGAAAACCCGTGGTAGCGCTTCTGGCGATTTCTCCAGATAGGGCAAAAATCAGGTTGACATCTTCACCGGGGCGAAGGAAAGTAGTGCGGTAACTCAGGTAAGGGATGCCGGAAAATACTCTGGTTCTAACTTACTTTCCTTTGTCCAGCGCTTCAGCAACCAGCTCGCTTAAATCCTTGACGTGCAGGGTTTCTTCCGCCTCTTTTGCCTTTACCCCATCTTCAAACATGGTCAGACAATATGGGCAGGCCGTGGCCACAACGTCCACCTTGGCCTGGATTATCTCCTCGACTCTCCGTGTATTAACCCTCTTGTCGGGCTCTTCTTCCATCCACATGTGGCCGCCGCCGCCGCCGCAGCAGAAGCTTCTTGCCCTGTTCCGGGGCAGTTCCACGCTTTTAATCTTATTGATGGCCATCAATATATTCCTGGGTTCCTGATAGATATCGTTATAGCGCCCGAGATAGCAGGAATCGTGATAGGCTATCTTCGCGTCAACCGGCGTGCCCAGTTTCAATCGGCCATCGCGGAGCAAATCAGCAATTAATTGAGTATGGTGAATTACCTCAAAGTCGCCACCGAATTGCGGGTACTCGTGCTTCAGGGTATTGAAGCAATGGGGACAGGCGGTGAAGATTTTTTTGACATTATATGCTTTGAGAATCTCGATATTACCTTGGCAGATTGTTTGAAACAAATACTCGTCCCCCATGCGGCGGGCCGGGTCGCCGCAGCAACTCTCCTCAGCGCCGAGTACCGAAAAATTTACTCCGGCTGCCTGCAGGATTTTAACCATGGCCCTGGGCACGCTCATATTCCGGTCCTCAAGGGCGGCGGTACACCCTACCCAGTACAGAATATCAGAGTTACCGGACTCGGATAACACCTGTACTTCCAGACCTTCAAACCAGGTAGTCCTCGTCGCGGTTGTGCCTCTAAAGGGATGACCTCTGGCTCCCAGGCTTTTCAGCGTATTCTGGACCTCTTCAGGGAACTGGCTCCTCTCCATGGCCAGGTTGCGTCGCATATCTATTATCTTGTCAACATGCTCAATATAAACCGGGCATGCCTGCATACAGGCACGGCAGGTGGTGCAGTCCCAGATAACATCATCAGTAATTACTTCAGAAATCATATCTTTCCGGGACTCTACAGGCTTTCTCAGCAGGGGCACCGGGTATACCTCATTGAGATGCTCCTTCAGGTTTAAAATAAGCTGCTTGGGGTTGAGTGCTTTGCCACTGAAATAGGCGGGGCAGGCGTCCTGGCAGCGCCCGCAGCGCGTGCAGGCATCCAGGTCCAGAAGCTGCTTCCAGGTAAAATCCTCGATTTTGGAGACGCCAAATAGCTCCGTAGTCTCAAAATCTACAGGCTTTAGAGCGCCTTTGGGATTGAGAGAGCGGAAGAATATGTTTATGGGTGACAGCAGTATATGCTGCAGCCGGGAGCGGTTTACCCAGATATAGCCGAGAAGTATAAAGGCCGGTACGGTGTGAATTATCGCCCGGTGCCAGACCAGGATTTCGTTTCTGGCTTCGGTAAGGAAGGTGGGGAAAACGCAGGAGAAGAGATAGCCAATTGGCGACCACGTCGCCCAGTCGGTAGGGCTGACTTCACTGGCAGCAATACGGTATCCCTTTATCATATAACCGGTAATGATAATGATGAATATCCAGATGTATATCAGGCTGTCCTCCGGCGTGTTATCCAGACGTGACGGTCTGATAATGTATCTGCGAACTATCGCTAGGATGCCGCCAATGATAATAAAAGCGCCGCCGATTTCAGAAATCAGGGAGAAATAGAGGAAGACACTCTGCGGCGGGATGGTCAGCACCACGGTATATGAGAACAATCTGACTATTTTGCCCAGGATAAGGAGCGCCGTCCCGCCAAATATGAGTACATGCATTATGCCGGGATACAGTTCTGTTATGCTGATAATTCGCATGTTGGCGACGGCCACAGCGAGGGTGCCTATGAGCCGGTTCCACCAGTTACCCGAGCGGTCCTCCGGCTGCCCCAGCCTCCATAGCGTATAGCGCCGTCCGAAGCCAAAGGCAAAAAGCACAATCAGTAACAGGAAAAACAGGGCAACGCCGAGCAGGATGGGCGGGAATATATCTTCTATATAAACCTCCTGTCCTGCCCAGAAAAGCTCACGTAAAGACATTAAAACATTTCCTCTATCTTTTTACTTACCTTATCATGCCGCCGGATAAAATGTGGTTAAATGAGCGATGAAAAATACCACGACGATAGCACCTACGACGAAAAGTGCCATGATTATCGCCTTATTATATTTGGGCTTGACACCCAGGTCGAGAGCGGCGAGCCTGGCCCCATTAAGTACAACATAGGCAATCGCGGCCAGTATCACCACTTCAATAATAATAGCGATGGTTCTCAGAAATATGTCCATTGTTTATATCCTTAGCTGATGGAACTGGGCCCGGACCTTACAGTCGGGACAGAGTTCGAACTGGAAAGGAAATACCTTTCCCGCAGCCGTCACTCTGGCCTGCATCTTGTCCACCATTGATTTCGGACCAAGGGGCTGGCCACACCCCGAGCACCGGACAAGCGTGTCCCTAAAAAGCACCGACTGGCTACCCACCTTGTCCAGCTCAAGAATACGCTCCACACGCAAACATTTCTCCGGGCAGATTTCAACACAAAGACCACACGCCACACAATTGCCGTGTTTGAAGAGTAGCTGAAAGGCATCGGTCTCCTCACCTGATGAAATCAGCAGGGCTCCGGTGGGACACTCCGCCGCACAGAGTCCGCAGCCCGTACATCGGGAGGAGTCCAGTTCCACCTTTCCTAGTGGCGAAAGCCGACTCAACAGCTCCCGGCGACTGATTTCACTTTCAGGCTCTAAAGCATCTTCCTGGGGTTTACTCTGATGAATCTCTCTGACCCGGCTCATGTGTCTTTATTATCCCTCACTCGTGGCCACAGAACCTTCTGTGGTTCCAGGCGCTTCTTTGTTTTCTTCAGCGGGCTCTTCACCCGCTCCCTTAGCTGCTTCTTCGGTCGGCTCTTCGGTGGCTTTTTCAGCCTGCTTTCCAGCCGGCAGTAACTCCAGATACTTCAAACCCAGGACAAAAACAAGTGCCAGAAGGGCGAATATCCCTATCGAGAGGATTATCTCTGCGGGAGCGAAGGTAAAAGACCCCAGCGCCCCCCAGACACCCTCTATTTTCCCGGGATAATAGTGCTGGGGATAGGCGGCTCCGGGAATCACCAGGTAAAACCTCTTGACAAAGACGCCAATCACTATTAATGCGGAGGCGATAACTATGCCGCGGACACTCTTCTTCGCCCTGGGATGAAACAAGATTACGAGTGGCACGATTGCCCCCATGCCAATCAGAAAAACCCAGAAAAGCCAGCTGAAATGACCGGTGAGCATATACATCACTGCATCACGAGCCGGGGAATAGATGTGAGTCAACTCACCAATTACCATCAGCAGGAGCATACCAAGAAGAAGGCCCTTCACCAGGCTTCCTAAAGAGACAATCAGGTCTTTACTGAGTTCACGCCCCGTGACCTTATAGATAAGAACTAGGACGAGTATCAGCAGTGCCAGGGACGAGGTGAGTGCCGCGAAAATAAATTCGAAAGGACTCAGCGGCGAGTACCATGTCTCTCGGGCAGCAATGAAGCCAAATATGGCTCCCGTGCCGCCGTGGGTGAGCATCGCCCAGCCAAATGCTACCATTCCCATTATCATGCTGAACCTTTTCATGTTATTAAAGAGGGATATTAGGTAAATGAAGGCACTAAGAAAATAGCATGAGTAGAAAATTGCATTAATAGCGAACATTGAGGACATGTTATTGAGGTAGAACAACATAAAAAGACGCCAGAACTTCTCCAGTCTGCCCAGGTCCAGGGCGATAAATATCATGGCGCCAAAGATGAGAACTATCGCCATAAAAACGGCTGCCCTGATTACCTCCCGGTATCTTTCCTGGTGCATTATGTATATAAAAAAGGCAAGGATATGAAGACCGGCGCTGAGTCCTATCAGGTAGATAGCCATGACGATGGGCATGCCCCAGGGAATAACATTGCTGCTGCCGAACATCTGGTGGCCCTGAATATAGCTGATGATAAAGGCAATCAGGCCGCTGAGAGCCAGCACGCCCAGGACCACCACCACGGTGCGGTAGCCCCTGGACTTTCCTTCAAGAGTGACAAAGTCTGAACTCACGCCGCTCCTTACCTTGGCAGATAAAATACCTTGGGGCTGGTGCCCATATCTTCCCGGAGCCGAATCCACTGCCGGGATGCCAGTAACCGGGACACATTGCTATCGGGGTCATCCAAATCGCCGAAGGATATGGCATGCGCCGGACAGGCCTCGGCACAGGCGGGCAATACCTCCGTGCCGACCTTCTTGCCCTCCCTTAACGCCTGGTCTATGCGGTGGAAGCAAAAGGTGCACTTCTCGACCACGCCATGCACCCGATGAGGAAAGGGCCAGACGCCTCTGTCGGCACGGCTGGGGGGCAGGTCGGGGCGATTGTATTCCTCTTCCTCCGGCTCTTTATAGTTAAAGCTCCTGACCCCGTAGGGGCAGGCGACAATGCAGTATTTGCAGCCGATGCACCGCCGGAAGTTCTGTATCACAATACCGTCCTCGCGGCGATAGGTTGCCTTGGCCGGGCATACCGTCACACATGGGGCATTATCACAGTGCATACAGGGCATGGGTATCAGGTTAATGCTTAAGGCCGGGTATTTACCGTTGCTGACCGCAATGACCTTATGCCAGAAAGGCGCCGTCCGCTTGATGTGTTCCTCCGGCGAGCCGTGTGGAACGTTGTTTTCGGCCTTACAGGCTACGGAGCAGGACTGGCAGCCGGTGCACTTGTCCAGGTCAATAACCATTCCCCATCTTGCCATTGCTTATCTTAACCTCGTGCTCATGCCTTGTAGACCCTGACCCTGGTGTTGAAGAAAGCCGCCTGTCCGCTCAGGCGGTCATAGTCCACGCCGATAATTTCGTTGGGATTGACGCCAATGCCCTTGGCCCATTTACCATAGGCATAGTGGCCCTGGCCACTGGCGATGCTGACCACTACGGGATGGATGCCTTCAAATACCCTGGCCTTTACCTTAACTTTGCCGTAGGGAGATTCCACATAAACCATATCGCCGTCTCTAATCCCCAGAGATTGGGCTGTCTGGCTGTTCATCTCCGCGTAGTTAGTCCAGCCCATGCCGTGCTCCACCAGGAACATCTCCTGTGCCCACGGATAGTTCTGACTCCCGTTCTCGATGTTTAATAAGGGCTGATAGGTTGACAAAAGCAGCGGGAAGGGGCCATAGCCGCCGAGGAAGCCAACTTCCTCATAGTGCGGCATGCAGGTCAACCAGTCAACTCTCTGTCCCGCCTTTTTCAAAAGGGCTTCAAGATTGCCCGAGCGGAATTCAAATTTTCTTGAAGGTGTGTTGAAGATGCGGTCATATTTATAATATTGATAGGCTGGCCCCACCCAGACGCCTTGCTCAATCAATTCTTCCCATGACGTAAGGGTTCCGGTGCGGTATTTGACAAATCCCTGAGCATCGTTACCGATGCCGGTAAAGGATTGCTGCACCGTACCCCCCAACCTCCTGGCTATTTCCAAGATGATGTCTATGATGCTCCTGGTGCCATAAAGCGGTTCTACTACCGGCTGCTTTATCCTGACCTCGGCAAAGCCCGAGCCCGGCGGCGAGTGGTCGTAGGCCCACTCCTCCATGAAGGTAGGCGCCGGCAGCACTATGTCAGCGTACTCCGCCATTTCACTGACGAAGGGAGCGACGTGGACATAATAAGGCACTTTCTCGAGTGCCTCATCCCAGCGCCGGGCGCCGGGAGCCGACATATTAAAGTTGCTGTTAAAACCAATAGCCATCTCGACTGGATATGGGTTATCTTGCCGTATGGAATCTGCCACCTGATTGGTGACCACTTCTGCCGCCGGGAACTCGTTAGTTTTCCGCCAATCCAGTCTGGGCTTGACCCTGCCGGCTCTGGCTGTATTATCTTCATCGGGTGCGGGCATAGCCCGATATGGTGGGCTCTCCTGATAGATTACGCCTCCGGGAACATCTATGCTCCCGATGAGGGCGTTGAGGCAGAAGATGGCATAGCTGCTGTATGACCCGTTCGGCCAGCTGGTGGCACCCCGCCCTCTCCAGGCTATGGCTGGTCGGGCCTGGGCGAATTCTCTGGCTATTTGCCGAATCGTGTCGGCGGCAATGCCGGTTGTGACCGCCACCCGTTCCGGGCTGTAAGACTGGAGTACGAGTTCTTGATACTCGTCAAATCCTTCTGTCCGGTCCCTGATGAAGTCAGCGTCGTAAAGCCCCTCGCTTATGATGACATTGGCTATCGCCATCGCCAGGGCGCCATCTGTACCCGGATTGATGGGCAGCCACTGGTCAGCCCTGAGGGCGGTAACCGAATAGCGGGGGTCAATGACCACCACCTTCGCCCGGTTAGGCCTTTCCCGCCTGATTTTGCCCCACATCCTTAGACTTCGGGACAGGGGCTTGTATGATTCCAGAAGGCTCGCCCCGAAGGATAGAATGTAGTTGGTACGAGCCAGGTCGTAGGCACTCTGAGTATAATTGCCGTCTGCCATCCACTCGCCGGCTTTGTCCGCCTCATTATCAAGGCCATTAGCGGAAACGGTATTGGGCGTACCGTAGGCATCGGCAAAGCGCTGGATGATGTCTTCATCACTTACGGTGTTCAGCCCGTAAAGAAGCAGCAGCCGGTGAGGTTCACCCTTATCTCTGAGCGCTTTCAGTTGCTCACTGACCTCACCAAGTGCCTGCTCCCAGGGGATTGAAGCCCACCCGGGGTCTATCCCCCTGCCTTTGGCTGGATTTGTCCTCTTCAAGGGGGTGGTGATGCGCCCCGGGTCATACAACACCTGAAGGCCAACATTAGCGCGGGCGCAGTTTTCCCCCTCGGATACCTGGGAAAGGGGATTGCCGGTTACCTTTACGGCCTTACCATTGACCACCCTTACCCTGGTAGCACAGCGGGTAGCACAGTTCAGGCAGGAGGTAGGAACCCACTTCTCGGTAATGACACCTTCGCTGTCGGGCAGTTCCGGGGGAGAAACAGCGGAGCCAAGTGCGGGGTAGTTAAAAATACGGCTGGCGGCAATGGCGGCTCCCGCAATTCCAGATAGCTTGATAAATGCCCTCCGGCTTATGCCGAAGCGACCTCGGACTTCTCCCCTTTCGCTATCTGTCTTTCTTCTTTGCATTTACGCCTGTAAATTCATTCTAGCACCCCGGCCGCCAGGGTCGTAGTCATATGCCTTCGGTGTTCAGCTGTACTATACCGATAATGAAGAGGGCGACTTTTGTGCCTCATGATGTTTAAAATAACCAGCAAAACGGTACTTTTAAAGTATTACCAAAAGTATAATAAACCATTCGCATTGAAAAAACAAGCTTAAAAAGCAAAGGCACTCTTTATTGAGGTATATAGCTCACTCGCACCTTGCCCTCCGGATTATTGCTACCGACTAAAAAACCGCTGAAATTGCTCAAAAAGGTATTGACAAAAGGGGCAGGCTGTGTTATTATGGAATACGGTAAGCGGTTGCCGTATACCCTATGAATGGCGAGTTATAATGAAAAGGGTCTATATCAACGAAAAGGTCTGTATCGGCTGTCACCTCTGTGAGGTTTACTGCCAGCTGAAACAGGCGCTGTCGAAAGACCTGGTAAAGGCGTTCAAGCGGGAATCATCACGGCCTATGCCGGGACTTCGGGTGGAGGAAAAAGGACTGATATCCCTATCAGTGCGCTGCCAGCATTGTGACGAGGCTCCCTGTATTCAGGCCTGCCTTACCGGTGCTCTGACTCGTGACCCGGTGAGTAAGCTGGTCACGGTGGATAAGGAACGCTGCATCGGTTGCGGTACATGCCTGCTGGTCTGCCCGCTCGGAGTAATAAGGCGGGATAAAGAGCGAGGAACGATATTTAAATGCGATTATTGCCAGGGGGAAGAAATTCCGGCGTGTGTTGCCAATTGTCCTAATGAGGCACTGGTATACATGGAGGTGCCGGATGGGAGTTTCAAAGTAGGGAATCATATAATGGTTTAAAAATAATAAACATTATCATTCGATTGACATAATAATGTCGAAGGGGGTTTATCATGTCGTACAATTGGGGGCCACATTATATTGTTCCTTCGGGGGTGATGAAAAGCTATTCTGGTGCCATACAGTTGCGAGAGGAGCTTGATGAAGAACTGTTGCATAGAGAGCTGGATGAATTTGGTCTCACCGGGCCTGTCGTCAGGGTAACCAATCCCTGGTATTATCGTAAAAAGAATACGGACACATGGATTAAAATCGGAGAATCCTCAGATAGACAGCAGAACTTCCCCATCAGGTGGGACACCGCCAATCTGGAAAATGGGCAATACGAGATACTGGGATTAATGCACGTCTTCGTCAGAGGGAATGATGAAGAAAAAGCCATCGCCCGGGAAAACGTAGTGGAAGTCACCGTCAAGAACTAGACAATCGTGGATATACATAGGAAGGGAAAGTGATGATTGCCATAATTGATTATGGCGCTGGCAATCTGCGTAGTGTGACCAACGCCACCGGAAGATTGGGCTACCAGCCAAAGATAATAAATGCCGCGTACGATGTGCTGACTGCCCGGGCGGTTATCCTGCCCGGGGTTGGAGCCGCGGCTGATACCATGGCCAGTCTACAGGCACTGGGGCTGGTCAGCCCGATTAGACGTTTCATTACCGAGGGAAGACCCTTCCTGGGCGTCTGCATCGGGCTGCAGGTTCTGTTTGATAGCACCGAAGAAGGCGGCTGGCACAGGTGTCTGGGCATCATCCCCGGCGTGGTGCGCCGGCTTCCTCCAGGCTTAAAGATTCCGCACATGGGCTGGAACCAGGTAAG
>CAYWRT010000058.1:0-11979 GCA_964460815.1 uncultured Dehalococcoidaceae bacterium | reverse complement strand
CTGCCTACTCCGTCCTTCTGGGTCGGTACTGGACGGCTTCAGCCACGTGGTGAGCTTTAATGACATCGCTGTTTTCCAGGTCGGCAATGGTCAGGGCTAGCTTGAGAATACGGTGGAAGGCACGGGCGGAGAGGTAGAGTTGTTTCATGGCAGCTTGGAGCAGGCTCTGTGCCGAATCTTCTACCTGGCAGAACTCTCGTATCTCGGCTGGAGTCATCTCGGAGTTGCTGGTTAGTCTCGTTTCTTTAAACCGCTTTAGTTGCCGGGAGCGGGCGGCGGTAACCCGCGCCTGTACCTTTTCTGAGCGTTCCCCTAGCCTGTCGTCAGTCAGTTTTTCGTAATCAATATGGGGCACCTCGACGAATATGTCGACGCGGTCAATGAATGGCCCGCTGATGCGCCTCTGGTACCGGGAGACCAGGCTGGGCGGGCAGGTACAATGTCGGAACGGGTCGCCGTAATAGCCGCAGGGACACGGGTTCATGGCACCCACCAGCATGAAGTTAGCCGGGAAGGTGACCCTGCCCTGAGCCCGGCTGATGGTTACCACCTTATCTTCCAGAGGCTGCCGCAGTACCTCAAGCAGTGAGTGTCCAAACTCAGGGAGTTCGTCAAGGAAGAGGACGCCGCGGTGGCTGAGGCTTATTTCGCCCGGTTTTGGCCAGTGCCCGCCACCAACCAGACCGGCATTGGAAATGGTGTAATGGGGAGAACGGAAGGGACGTTGCCTGACCATAGAGGTGCCCGAGGGTAGCAGACCGCTGACACTGTAAATTTTGGTAACCTCCAGGGCTTCTTCGGTAGTCATTGGCGGCAGTATGGAGGGAAATGAACGAGCCAGCAATGTTTTGCCACTGCCCGGCGGGCCGCACATAATCACATTATGCCCGCCGGCGGCAGCTACTTCCAGGGCGCGCTTGACGTGTTCCTGCCCCTTGATGTCAGCCAGGTCAGTAATTGAGGAAAGAGGCGGGGCGCAGGCCGGTATTTCGTCTGTCTTATATTCCTGGATTGGTATCTCTCCTCGCAGATAGCTGACCAGCTGGGATAATGAAGCCACCGGGATGATTTTAACGCCTTCTATTAAGGATGCCTCCCTGGCATCGGCATCAGGCACAATAATATTAGGTATCCTCTCTTCATGAGCCAGGGCAACCATGGGTAAGACACCATTGGTGTGGCGTAATCCGCCATCAAGGGATAGCTCACCGAGGAACATGGTTTGAGAAACATCGGAGTCCACCTGCTCGGAACTCAGAAGGATGCCAACCGCAATCGGCAAATCGTAGGATGGCCCGGCCTTTTTGAGGTCAGCCGGGGCAAGATTAACCACTATGCGCTTCATGGGGAAGGTGCCGCCCGAATTGCGTATGGCGGCGCGGACGCGTTCCTTCGCCTCCTGGACAGCTGCATCCGGCAGGCCAACAATCGTAAATGATGGTAAACCTGGAGAAATATCTACTTCAACCTCGACAATAGCCCCGTCGAGACCCACAATAGCGCCGCTTCTTACCTTGGCCAACATCGTACCGAAAAGTCCCTATTGCCTTTCCGCTCAATGATAGCATGTAATTTAAAGACAAGCAAAGCTAAGAGGGCAACAGATTTCATAAAAGCGGGACCTCTGGTATGTCAGAGTTGCCTGTATCAGATATGGGCGCCAATTAAGCCGAAGAGCTGGAATACCAGAATCACGATTATGGCTGCCAGTAGAGCGCCGCTGGCCACCTGTGCCGGTGAGTGGTGTGCCAGCTCTATCCTTGCCCAGGCGACTGGCGGCAGAAGCACCGCCGTCAAGGCTCCGCCGGCGCTATACAGGATAATCAGGATAGTCACCGAGGCGGTGACGAAGGCGGTGTGAAGGCTTATTTTCCACAGGAGGTTTATCCCCATAAAAACGACTATCGCCGCCAGTCCGGCTGCGAATGTAGCCACCAGCAGCGTTGGTGCCTGTAAATAGTGCAGAACAACACAGCCGATAACGGCCCAGGCACTTGCCAGCAGGTAAATCTTGTTTCTTTGTCGGCGGGGATTGACAAAGATGCTATCAAGCTTCTGATTGTGGACGAGATAGACAACGACTGTGAAAACTGGCAATACACTGAGGGCCAGCGAAATTAACGACCATTTAAGGGCATCAGAGGTACTATAGGTTGACTCGAATGAAAGTAATACGATTACGACGAAACTCACCAGGAAGGGGTTAAATACGTTAGAGGTGAGTTTAGCCAGTCTTTTTCTCATTTCAATTTGCACTCTGCAAGCAATTACAATGCCTGTCTTTAATCAAGCATTATAACATACTTTACTGTTAGGTGCTTATTACAGAGAGTGTGACTGACGGCCTCTGATAGAAATCAAAACTTTATTATTTCTCTACCCTCTTCGTAAATATTTTCTGTCCCGGTCCAGAAGAAGGCTTCCCCGGTGTGTATCCGGAATACCACCATTAGCGGGTCTTCCGGCCCCTTTATCCCCTGAGCCTGTAACATAGGCTTCCTGGCTTCATAGACCTTTTTCCTGAGTTCCATATCCTTAACAAATTCTACCTTACCGGTAACCCTCATTACCTTGCCCATGGGCTTCTCTTTGGTGCTGTGAAAGACTAACTCTGCTTTGGGGTTTTTCACCAGCTGCTGGCATACTGCCTTTACGGATTTTGTCTCGAAATAAATTCCTGTCTTATCCGCAAAACAGATTCCCATGGGCCTGACTCGCGGCTGGTCGCCTTCCACGGTGGCGAGATAGCAATCATGTTGTTCATTGGCAAATTTGATGCAATCCTGGAAATCCATTCTTTTGCCCTCCTTATTGTTTGTTATTCCTCGTACTGTTTTAAGTTGCAGTGTTCGTCGTCAGCCTTTAGGATTCCACTTTAAATCAGCATACCTTTCTCTCAGTTTGGGTTTCTCTATCTTGCCGGTGGGATTGCGCGGTACTTCGGCAAATATAATAATCCGGGGCCAGGCATACTTGGGTAGCTGAGGCTCGAAGAATGCCCTCATCTCTGTCTCGGTAAGCTCCACGCCGTTTTTGGGTTCGACTATGGCCACAACTACCTCACCGAGTCTCTGGTCGGGAATCCCGATTATGGCTACGTCTTTAACCTTGGGCTGACCGATAAGGGCCGCTTCCAGGTCTACCGGGAAGATATTCTCGCCACCGGTAATGATGACATCCTTTTTCCTGTCGACGAAGTGTATAAAGCCATCGTCGTCCAGTTTGACCATGTCACCGGTGTGCAGCCAGCCATTTTTGATAGTTTGAGAGGTTATTTCCGGGTTCTTATAATATTCCTTCATGACGCCGTTACCCTTGAGGATGAGTTCGCCGGTCACGCCTGCCGGTATATCCTCATCCTTGTCATTCACAATCCGGAAGTCCCAGTTAAGATTAGGTCTGCCAATGGCGCCTATCTTGTGCAGGTTCCTGGTGCCGAGGTGAATACAGGGCCCCGCCGATTCGGTGAGACCGTAGTGGGTTTCATAGTCAACGTTTAAGAAATAGCCCTTCCAGTGCCGGATGAGGATTGGCGGGATTGGCTGTGCCCCGGAGTGCATGAGGCGCCAGGAGCTTAAATCATAGTCATCCAGCTTTAGCTCGCCGCTGTCAAGAGCGGAAACCATATCCTGAATCCAGGGCACCAGCAGCATCATGGTGGTTATCTTCTCGCTCTGGATGGTTTCAAATATGAGTTTGGGGGTGACTCTCTCGCTGCCGGCCAGCATCGTGGCTCTGGCGCCGGCAATCAGGCTGCCGAACCAGTGCATTTTGCCACCGGTATGATAGAGCGGCTGGAGAAGCAGGAAATTGTCCCTGATGGTCTCCTGGTGGGCATAGTTTTCATGGATGGCGGTGTTTTCCATGCTCTTATGGCAAAGCAGCGTTGCCTTGGGGTCCCCCGTGGTGCCGGAGGTGAAATAGAGGGCGCATTCATCTTCACCGCTCAGAGGCACCTCTACGGGCTCGGGGGAGGACTTCGCCAGTATGTCTTCGTACGCCTCCATATCTTTCGGCACGTTTTGTCCGACAAAGATATAGCGCTTTATCGTTGGCAGCTGGGAGCGAATGGCTTCTACTCGCTCGGTAAATGCCTCGTCCAGAATCATGACCTTCGGTTCAGCCACGTCAACGCAGTACTTTATCTGACGGCTGATGAATCTGAAGTTCAGGGGTACTGCCCATGCCCCTGTCTTGATGATGGCAAAGTAAGACTCAAGCCAGTCTATTGAATTCATCATCAGATGGATGACTTTATCGCCTTTTTTCACGCCTCTTTCCATGAGAGTATTAGCCAGCCGATTAGCCCTCTCCTCAAACTCTCTCCAGGTAATTTCTTTTCTGAGGTTTTTACTCGGTTGCAGTTCGATTAGCGCGGGCGAATCTGGATACATCCTGGCATTTCTTGCCAGCATTTCTACTATGGTCATGTCTTTAAATTCCTCCTGCCTATTACTCTAGTCTATATCGCTTTATATTGTCAATCTGTTTTAGCTTTGGGATTGTTTAACAACCTATTCCCCTGACCCCCTTCCCTTGACAAGGGAAGGGGGAGTGTATGTAAGAGAGGGGTGTAACCCCTCTCTAAAATCTCTTCCCCCTCTCCTTTTAAGGAGAGGGGATAAAGGGGGTGAGGTTAATAAACACTCTCCTAGCTTTGAGTGCCGTCTGGTGCTGTGCTATAATTTCAGGGTGGAGCAGTCAACATCATGATAGAAAAGCTGGAAAATATTGAGAAGCGTTACCAGGAGATAGACCGGCAGATGGCTCAGCCCGAGGTAGCCACTGACCTTAACCGTTTGCAGGCACTGGCACAGGAGAGGGCCTCACTTGAGAATCTGGTGACGGATTACCGGAAATATAAATCAATCGTAAAGTCACTGGAAGATACCAGGGAAATGCTGGATGACGGGCTTGATGAGGAGATGGCAGCTTTAGCGAAGCAGGAGATAGAAATCCTGGAGTTGCGACTGGAGAGTGTGGAGCGGGAGTTAAAGTTCGCTCTCCTGCCTAGGGACCCCAATGATGAGAAGGATATTATCATGGAAATAAGGGCGGGGGCGGGGGGTAATGAAGCGGCGCTCTTTGCGGCTGACCTCTTCCGCATGTACAGCCGGTATGCTCAATCTAAAGGCTGGGAAACGGACATTATCAGCCTGAGTGAAAGCGGCATCGGCGGCTTCAAGGAAATCATATTTGAGGTTAAGGGTAAGGGTGCCTTCAGCCGGCTGAAATACGAGAGGGGGGTTCACCGGGTACAGCGGGTGCCCATTACCGAAGCTTCCGGCAGAATTCATACTTCAACGGCTACGGTGGCGGTTCTGCCCAAGGCTGAGGAGGTGGACATTTCCATTAACCCTGACGACCTTAAGGTTGACATCTTCCACAGTGGCGGCGCTGGCGGTCAGAATGTAAATAAGGTAGCCACGGCTGTCCGCATGACTCACCTGCCTACGGGGATGGTGGTTACCTGTCAGGACGAACGTTCTCAGCTACAGAACAAAATAAAGGCGATGTCGGTACTCAGAACCCGCCTTCTGGATATAGAGCAGCAAAAGCAGGGCGAGAAAATAACCATGGAGCGGCGCTCACAGGTAGGCACCGGCGACCGTGCTGAGAAGATACGTACCTACAATTTTCCGCAGGACCGTGTTTCTGACCACCGCATTGGCCTCACTCTGCATAACCTGCCCCGGGTCCTCGAAGGAGAGCTTGATGAGCTTATTGATGCTCTGGCCACTACCGACCAGGCGAAGCAAATGGAGGAACAGGCGGCATGAATCTGAAACAGGCCCTGGCTCAGGCTCATGGTGTCCTTGCGGCTCATGACATTGAAGATGCCTCTCTGGAGGGTGAGCTTCTGTTAAGACATGTCCTGGGGAAAAGCCGCCCTCAGCTATACGTGGACCTTGACCATGAGCTTGGCCCGGTGCATGAGGAGGTCTATCGTCGTCTGATTGAGCGCCGCCGGCGAGGCGAGCCTTCTGCCTATCTAACCGGTCATCGTGAGTTTTATGGACTTGATTTCTACGTTGACCGCAGTGTTCTGGTTCCCAGACCGGAAAGCGAGCTGCTGGTAGAAAAGGCCATCAGCCTGACGCACAATCGCCTGATATCTGAAATTGCCGAGATTGGTACCGGCTGTGGTGCCATTGCCATCAGTCTGGCCATAAACCTGCCGGAAGCTAATATTTATGCCACCGATATATCAGCCCGGGCGCTCGAAGTTGCCCGCTTTAACTGCTGCCGGCATGGCGTCACGGATAGAATCTGCCTTTTGCAGGGTGATATGCTGGAGCCTCTGCCTGGAGAGGTTGACCTGATAGTAGCCAATCTGCCTTATGTCAGAGCATCAGAGCTGCCCCGAACCGGTCCCTTGAGTTTTGAGCCGGTGCTGGCACTGGACGGTGGTATGAACGGAATTGACAAGATAGGCAGATTGTGTCATCAGGCCGGCAACAGGCTTCGTCCGGGGGGATGTTTGCTTCTGGAGATAGGGCAGGGACAGGCGGAGGCCGTTACGTCCATTTTACATAAAGTCTTTCCCCGGACTGTGATTGAGGTTTATCCAGACTTCGGCGGCATCGAGCGGGTGGTGAGACTGTGTTTGACACGGGACTGCCTTTGATGTTAAATTAGTCTGGGATTTTTTCAAGGTCGAAGTTTAAGCTGTGAGTAGAAAGGGGGATTTTGCCGTATGAATATAATTGTCTGCATCAAGCAGGTGATTGACCCTGAGGCGCCACCGGCCAGCTTCAAGATTGATGCTGCCACCAATAAGGCGGTTATGCAGGGTGTACCGCCGGTGGTTGACCCTTATGGAGAATATGCCGTAGAGGCATCTTTAAAAATCAAAGACGCCCAGGGGGGCAAAATCACGGTGGTAAGCATGGGTGCCAAATTACTGCGGGAAGTAGTGAAGAAACCGCTCTCTATGGGCGCCGATGAGCTTATCCTGCTGGAGGATGAAGCTTTTGTTGACGGCGACAGCTGGTCCACTGCCTATGCCCTGGCTATGGCTATCAAGAAAATCGGGGAATACGACCTCATCTTATGCGGGCGAGAAGCCTCTGATACTAATGCCGGTCAGACAGGCTCGGGCATCGCTGAGGTACTGGGTTTAACCAGTATAACTTTAGTTAAGAAGATAGACATAACAGATGGCAACGCCAGGGTAGAGCGGGTAACCGACGATGGCTATGATGTCGTCGAGGTGCCTCTGCCCGCCGTGATTACAGTGAGCAATGAAGTTGGTGAGCCCCGCTATCCCACCATCAAGGGGATTATGGCCGCCAAGAAGATAGAGCCGGTTGTCTGGAAACCGGCTGATATCGGGGTTGAGCCTTCCCAGCTCGGTGCTGCCGGACAGCGTGCCAAGATACTGAAGCTGTTCCAGCCGGTCCACGAAGGGAAGTGTGAAATGGCGGAAGGGGAAACTCCGGAAGAAGGGGCGGTAAACCTTGCCCTGAAACTCAGGGAAGCCAAGATATTGTGACCATCCTTAACAGGTTTTAAACATTATTTAATTATTATGAGGAGATGGAACCTATGGCTGATTATAAAGGAGTTGCCGTTTATTGTGAAGTTACCAAGGGGAAACTGGCGCCCATCGCCACCGAAGGACTCGGTATCGGCAGGAAGCTGGCGGATGATTTGGGACAGGAATTATCGGCGGTGCTGGTCGGTAGCGGTGTCAGCGGTTCTGCTCAAGAGGCTATTACCTTTGGGGCTGATAAAGCGTATGTTGTTGATGACCAGCTGCTCAAGGATTACCTGACTGATTCCTACGTACTGGTGATGGAGAAGGTAGTCCAGCAGGCTATGCCTCAGGTTCTTATCATGGGACAGACTGATGTGGGGCGTGACCTGGCACCGAGACTGGCCTTCAGGCTGGGGACGACAGTCGTTATGGACTGCTTGGAACTGGCTATTGACCCGGATTCAAAGCGGCTGCTGCAGACCAAGCCCGTTTATGGCGGCAACGCTCGGGCAGTTTTCACCAGTGGGACTGACCCCCAGATGGTTACCATTCGAACCAAAGCGATGACTCCCCTCCAGCCAGACACTTCCAGGAAGGGTGAGATTATCAATATAGATGCCGGACTGGAAGCATCGGCAATAAGGACCAGGGTTCTGGACAGGGTGGTGGAGGAGGTAGAAGGTATCAGGCTGGAGGATGCTCAGGCGGTGGTTGCCGGTGGCCGGGGAATTGGCAGTGTTGAAGGCTTCAAGCAGCTGGAGGAGCTGGCTAAAGTGCTCAAGGGGGCGGTGGGTGCCAGCCGGCCGCCCTGTGATAATGGCTGGGTGCCGGACACCATACAGGTAGGGCTCACCGGCAAGATTATTGCCCCGGAGCTCTACATTGCGGTGGCTATTTCTGGTTCCAGTCAGCACATGAGCGGCTGCTCCGGTTCCAAGAATATTATCGCCATCAATAAGGACGCGGAGGCAAACATCTTCCGTGAAGCTCGCTTTGGCATCGTCGGCGACTGGAAAAAGGTGCTGCCCGCCTTTACGGAAAAGGTCAAAGAGCTTCTGGCCGGGTAAAGCCAGTAATAGCTTATTGATTGCGGATGGTGGCTCTAGTTTGATTCTGATTATTCTTAATAATGCTTTAATATTTTTCTAATAGAATGTTGTATAAAATCAAAATCGGTCTCTGTGAGGTGTTAGCGCGATGAAAACGGTGAGATTGGTCTGCTGTTTCTGTCTCCTTCTGGTAAGCCTGCTGGCTGTCGGCTTACCCGGTATCGCTTTGGCTCAGGACGAGGAAGAACCCGCAGTAGTAGAGAAGATTACCCTGACACCCACTTACCCGACGGTAGAGTCTATAGCCGGTGGCGATTTCGAGTTTCTGATGGACCTGGCGTATGTCGGGGCGGAACCCAGTGTCTTCGACCTGCGTGTTACCGCACCCAAAGGCTGGGATGTGTATATGACGCCGCAGTATGAGAAGGAAAAAAAGATATCATCGGTCACCCTGACGGCTGGTTATGGTACTGCGGAAACGATAAGGGTGGTCGCCAGCGCCCCCTTCTGGCCGCTACCCGAGCCCGGTGACTATAAGATAACCGTTGAAGCCATTTCGGAAAAAATTAGCGGGAGTGCCGAGCTTACCGCCAGGGTAACCGCCATATATAAGATGGCTTTAGTCTCATCTTCGGGGCTCTATGATACTAAGGTTAAGGCCGGTAAGGATAATTACTTCGCCATGCTCATGACTACCGACCCCCGCGTGGATAGCCGGGCTCTGAGTACAGCGGCTATTGATAATATTGACTTCTCTTCGAACAAACCCGAGGGTTGGAACATTAAGTTTACGCCCGAGAAGATAGATATACTGAGTCCTATTGAGAGTCAAACAGTAGATGTTAATATCAGTCCACCGGCGAAAGCTGTAGCCGGAGATTATTATGTCTATATCAGGGCTTCAGGTGAACAGACATCAACGGATGAAGTAAAAATCAGGGTTACTGTAGAAACGCCCACTATCTGGGGGTGGGTGGGCGTGGTCATTATTCTGATAGTGGTTGTTGGCTTGATTACCATCTTCATGCGGTTCAGCCGGCGATAATAAATGACTGAGAATTTAACTGTAGAAACTCAAGACCTGACCAAGAGCTATGATGGGGTTACGGTAGTTGACCGCCTTAATCTCCACATCAAAGAGAATGAGGTGTTTGGCCTGCTTGGCCCCAATGGCGCTGGCAAGACGACCACCATTCTCATGCTGATGGGGCTGACCGAGCCAGCCTCCGGTACTGCCCGGATATGCGGTTTCAATCCTACCAGAGAGCCTCTTGATGTCAAGCGTATTGTGGGCTATCTTCCGGAAGAGGTCGGCTTTTATGACAGCCTCACCGCCGCGGAGAACCTGAGGTTTATTGCGGAGTTGAACAATATCAGTCGGGCTGACTCTTCCCGCCGGATTGATGAGGTGCTGGAGATGGTGGGGCTGACCGGCGAGAAAGACATGGTCGTGAGCAAGTTCTCACGGGGCATGAGACAGCGCCTGGGGATTGCCGATGTGTTGATAAAATCGCCCAGGGTAATTTTCCTCGATGAGCCCACCTCTGGCCTGGACCCCAAAGGGATTAACCAGCTTCTTGACCTGATTGCCAGCCTGCCCGGGATGGGGACAACCGTGTTGCTGTCTTCGCACCAGTTATACCAGGTGCAGAGGGTATGTCATAGTGTCGGCATACTCTCCAAGGGCAGGATGGTGATTGAGGGTGCTATAGACAAGCTTGGCCGGGATGCCCTGGCGGGAGGACACTATATGATAGAGGTTGAGACCGCCGGGCCAGATGCCGAGCTTGTGGATATTCTCAGGAAAATCAAGGGCGTTATTGAAGTTGAAGCCAGGGGCAATGTACTGAGAGTCAGCACTGATGCTGATTTGCGGGCGGAAATAGCCAGGGCGGTGGTGCAGAGCGGTGCTCCGCTGGTACAGATGAAGGTCCAGGAGTTCTCTCTGGATGATATATATATGAAGTATTTTAAGGAGAGCTAGCTAAAGATATGGCTGCCATTGTACGTAAGGAGCTTGCCGACTACTTTAACAGCATCAGGTTTCTGGTCTTATTTATTCTGGTAGTGGCGACTAGCGGCTATGGATTATTTGCGGCTTATAGCGGCATCCGGCAGGCGCTTCTTGAAAGCGGCGCCGTTACGGGACACGGTTTTGTTTTCCTGCCGCTTTTTACTTCGGGAGAGGGAAATTTTACACTGGTGTTTTTTATAGTGCTTTTGGTGCCTGTTATCGGGATAGCCCTGGGCTTCGATGCCATCAATAGCGAGCGCTCCGGTGGGACGCTGAGCCGCCTCCTGTCCCAGCCTGTCTACAGGGACAGCGTTATTAACGGCAAGTTCCTGGCGGGTATCATTACCCTGACTCTGATGGTGGTTACCACCCTGTTGCTGGTTTCGGGATACGGGCTGCGAATGACCGGCGTGCCACCGACTGCTGAGGAAATCATCCGGCTCTTTATCTACATCGTTCTCATTGTTATCTATGGCGCCTTCTGGATGGGGTTGGCTATGCTATTCTCTGTCGTTGCCAGGAAGGTCGCGACATCTTTATTGATAACTATAGCTATATGGCTTATTTTCTTTTTGTGGACGTTAATGGGACCGGCCTTGACGGGCGCGATAGCCCAATCTGCGGAAGGGCAGTTGAATTTAATGCGAATTTCACCCCTCTACTTGTTTTCAGAAGCTACGACTGTTCTGCTAGTGCCTGCGTACAGGCTGGGATTAATGACCATGACGACAGGTGAGCTATCTTATGCGGTACCCAATCCCCTCAGTTTGGGCCAGAGCCTGCTTACTATCTGGCCTCATCTTGTCAGTTTGGTGTGTCTGAGTGTCATCTGCTTTGCTATCAGTTATGTCCTTTTTATGCGGCAGGAAATAAGAGCCACATAAAAAGTGACGTTCTAAGCAGGATAGAACGTCACCATTTGCATGTCACCGCTGATATTAGGCCTAGTCTTTTTCCGCCTGTCTCTCAGCCACAATCCTCTGGGTGATTTGTGCCGGCACCTCTTCGTAGCGGTCGAATTCCATGGTGTAGTTCGCCCGCCCCTGTGTCATTGACTTCAGGTCAATAGAGTAGCGCTGGACTTCGGCCAGAGGCACCTGCGCTTCAATAATATTGCTACCACCCTCGGGGGTCATCCCCAGCACGCGGGCTCGCTTGGTATTGAGGTCACCAATAATATCGCCGGTAAGGTCGCCGGGGACGGTTACCTTAAGATTCATTATCGGCTCCAGAAGGATTGGGTGGGCCTGGGACAGTCCCTTTTTCAGTGCCTGTGCCCCGGCAATTTTGAAGCATATCTCCGAGGAATCAACCGGGTGAAAGCTCCCATCATAGAGGGTTGTCTTTACTCCCGTCACCGGGTAATTAGCCAGCACGCCTTCCTGGGCTGCCTCGTGAACTCCCTTTTCCACGGCCGGGATGTAGTTTTTGGGTAT
>CAYWRT010000057.1:0-12027 GCA_964460815.1 uncultured Dehalococcoidaceae bacterium | reverse complement strand
GGTAGCGAAGGTTACTGACCAGATAAAGGTGAAGGGTAAGATAAGCCTGGGTGAGGTCAGGGACATGTTCCAGACCAGCCGCAAGTATGCCCAGGCTTTGCTCGACCATCTGGACAGGGAAAAGGTAACCCGCCGCGTTGGTGACGAGCGGGTGCTTTACTAGGTTTATCTGGATGACTGATGCGTGTTTTCACAAGTTAGTGTAAGTTTTTCTTTCTTATCTTTTCCCACCCACCGCCCTCGCAGCATCTAAGGCTTAGCCCGTAAGTTTGTGCCCCACCATCCCACAGAGAGTTTTAGAGAGGTACAAGCCTCTCTTTCCTTTTTATCTTTTCCCACCCGCGCCGCCCTCGGCTCATCGTCTGCTTATCCCGTGAGTTTTTGCCCCTCCCCCAAGGGGGGAGTAGCCTGCGAAGAGGGGTTTCACCACTCTTTTCCAATTTATTCCCCCTCTCCTTGATAGGAGAGGGGAACACAGGGGGTGAGGTAGATAAAAAACTCCCTTGCCGAAGGGGGGGGTAAGGGGTGAACTAATTACGGGCTAAGCTGTGGGCGATGAGAGGGTGGCAGGGTGGGAAAAGATAAGAAAGAAGAGAGTTAACGCCCCGTGGGGTGGCGGGGCATATCTTACGGGATAAGCCGTAGATGGTGCGGGGCGGCAGGGTGGGAATAGATTTGCACCGAGGGGGACTAAGGGGGGTGGGGCTGAATAAGATGCCAGTCAAGCAAGATATGATTTGGTTTATGTAGTATAATATGTCTAATAGGTTCAGGGAGGGCATCTGCTATGGTGGGATGGTTTACTAATTACAGTGTGTGGATTCTTGTTGCTGCCGGCCTGGTCGTATTCCTGCTTCTTTTTTTCAGCGAGAGGGTGCGGGGTATTATTGCCAGGCTGGAACCGGAGAAGTGGCAGAATAAAGCATTTGGGAAAATAAACGCTGTCTTCTGGACTATCGAGGGAATCGCCGTGGTGGTCATGGTGGTGGCGTTTGTGGCTATCACCTTGTCCCGAGAGGGTGCCCGTGCCATGGTAACCACAGAGACGATAGAAAAATGGTTTCTGGAGCATGGCATCAGTATTATCATTATTCTGGTAGTAGGGGTAGTGCTGTGGGTTGTCTTGAAACAGACCATCCCGCCACTGGTGCGCCGTGCCATGTCCCGACCGGTGAAGGGTGAAAGCCGGGAGGGGCTCAAGCGGCGGGCTGATACCCTTCAGGGTGTCTTTATGGGGCTGGGCAGGATTGTCATTGTCCTGCTGGTTATCTTCATGGTGCTGTCTGAGCTGGACGTATCTATCGGCCCCATCCTGGCAGGCTTGGGTGTGGTTGGCATCGCCGTCGGCTTCGGGGCTCAGTACCTGATAAGAGACCTCATTGCCGGCGTCTTCATCCTGATGGAAAACCAGTACCGGGTGGGGGATGTCGCCAGGGTGGCTGATGTCTCCGGCCTGGTGGAGGAAATAAACCTGAGGAAGACGGTGCTCCGTGACCTGGATGGCATAGTCCACCATATACCCAATGGTGAAATCAGGGTAGCCAGCAACTACTCCAGGCACTTTGCCCGGGTCAATCTCAATGTCTCTGTAGCCTATGGCACTGACCTTGACTTTGCTATCAGCGTGATAAACCGCGTATGTAAGGAAATGGCTGAGGAAGAAGAATGGAGTAAGGTTATCAGGACTGTTCCCAAAGTACTGAGGGTGGATAATCTGGGTGATTCCGGTATAGATATCAAGGTTCTGGGTGATGTAAAGCCCCTGGAGCAGTGGAATATCACGGGTCAGTTGAGGCTACGCCTCAAGAAGGCCTTTGATGCCGAGGGTATAGAAATACCCTGGCCCCACACCAAGGTATACTTCGGCAATAAGCCGGGCGACTAGTCGATTTGCCGGATATTGCTGACCCACCATTCAAAGCAAAACCAGCTTCCGGCTGAGGATGTTGGCTATTAATTCCAAAGGTACGAGGTCAGATTTCTATATGTATTGTGAAGTAAAACCTGGGAGTTCGAACTATTGACAAAAATAGGAAAAAGTTGTAACGTTGGAAATAAATTGCTATATTTGATAGTAAATTTTTATACATATCCAATGGAGGGGGTGATAGGATGTGAATGAATAGCCAGGTAAGTAGCTATTTCGGGTTGGGTATACTAACGAAGGAGGAGCAAATGAACAGGAGGCATTGGGTAGTTTCAGTGGTCGCTATAATTCTGCTGGCGGCACTTCTGCTGCCTGCCTGTGGCGAGCCAGAACCCACACCCACACCAACGCCCACTCCCATCCCCACACCAGCACCCACTCCCACTCCTACTCCCACACCGACACCAACGCCCACACCCACACCAACGCCAACCCCCACCCCCACACCGACACCAGCCGGACCGCAGCAGTATGGCGGCGTCCTGAGAATTCTGGCTACCGGCAAAGTGATGGCTTTTGGCTATCCACCCGCGTACGTCGGTCCCTCGGGCAAGTGGGTTTATCCCTGCACTGAGGCCCTCTTGACTGAGAATAAGGAGGGGAGGCTGGTGGGGCAGCTGGCTGAAAGCTATCAAGTAGCTCCAGACGGGCTGTCCATCACGTTTAAATTAAGGAAGGGTGTCAAGTTCCACGACGGAACACCTTTTAACGCCGAGGCAGTTAAATGGAACTTTGAAGGACATATGGAAAAACCGATAGGCACCGTGAACTACTGGGACTCGGTGGAAGTTCTCGATGAATATACTGTTAGACTCAATCTCAAAATATTCAATAATGCGATAGTGAGCAGTATGGCGGGGACACAGGGCTCAATGGTATCCCCGACGGCATTTAAAGAGAACGGACTGGACTGGGCTAATTACCACCCGGTAAGCACAGGTCCGTTCAAGTTTAAGAGCTGGGTGCGTGATACCTCCCTGGAATTTGAGAGGTTCGATGACTACTGGGGTCCCAGAGCTTATCTTGACGGCGTAAAGTGGATTTTCATGGCGGATGAAATGACGGCTAAGATGGCCTTCCAGGCAAAACAAGGGGAAGTACTGCAATTACAGGAATTGCACATAAGCGGGCCTGACCTGGCAAAGAAGGGATATACAATAGAGCCGGCTTATATCGGGCTGCTGACCCTTGTCCCGGCCAGCGGTGTCCCGGATTCCCCATTTGCCGATAAGAGGGTGCGCGAGGCATTGGAGTATGCGATTGACCGGGAGACAATAGCCAATTCATTGGGGAAAGGTTATTGGGAACCGTGTTATCAGACGACTACCGACCGGACATGGGGCTATGTTCCCGACATTGTAGGCCGCAGGTATGACCCGGCCAAGGCGAAGGAGCTGCTAACGGAGGCGGGCTACCCCAACGGCTTCAAGACTCGCCTTATCCTGGAAGAGACCCTTGACAAAGACCCAGTGCTGGCGGCACAGGCTAACCTCAAGGAAGTAGGCATCGACGTTGAACTGGAAATAGTGACTCCTGCCAAGTACAATGAGTACTTCGTCAACGGTCATAGCAGTGGCCTGCTCTATGTCAGAATGGGAATCATTGGCTCTAATTTTACCGTCTTCACCAACTGGTTCTACTCCAGTAAACCCAGCTTCTGCCAGACTCTCTATAAACCTGCCGAATTGATGTCATTGGTTGACCTGTCAACCTCACTGATAGATTTTGATGAGACGGTAGCCGTGACTCAGGACGTAGTGAGGATGGTATACGACGAGGCAGTGGTATGTCCCTGCTGGACATACATAAACGGTTATATCCTGCAGCCATACGTTCACGACGTTCACTTCGGGGAGTATCCGTCGGCTTCTTACTTTACTTCCGGAGAGGCCTGGCTGAGCCAGTAGAAGCGTGTATCAGGAATATTCTGGGCGGTCGTTTTGAGAGCCTGATGCTGAGATGGTATGGTTAGGGCATGAGGAGTTTGTTGAGCTACTAGAGAGTCAGTTATAAGGGCCGCTAGTTGAGAAGCCCAGACGAGATAACTTAATCAATATCTGGAAAGCGGGTGGCGAGAAACTCTAAGGTAGTTGTCAAATATACCAGGAGGTTCGCCACCCACTCCTGCATAAAACAGGACGGCTTGGCTATCATAGCCACACTTTTTCAGGGGAAACTAAATAGCGAGTGAAAATCACGACGCGTGTTAGTAAATAGGGAGGAGAAATAATGTTAAACAAAAATATAGCTCAATATCCCATAGTGTATGCGGGTGCCATGGCAGGGGGGAGGATTGCCATTGGATGGGGAGCTCACACGACGGTTGGCAACGAGGCAAAAGCCGCCGGCATTAAAAAGGCGCTGATTACGACCACCGGTTTAAGGGGAACCGGAATTGTGGAGGAAATTCAGTCAATTTTAAACTACCATGATGTTTCCACAGAAATCTTCGACGGGGTGACCTCCAACCCAAAAGACCATGAAGTGATGGCAGGTTATAAAGTGTTTAAGGACGCTCAGTGCGATGGGGTTGTTTCCGTTGGTGGTGGCAGTTCCCACGATTGTGGCAAAGGAGTGCGTACTGTCGCGGCTAACGATGGGACGGATATTGCTGACATCATCGGGGGAGTCGTGCCCAGGGAGAAGCTCAAGCCGTGCAATATACCGCAGGTCTCAGTTGACACCACATCAGGTACCGGGGCACAGAACACAGGCGTTGGCGCTATTACACACACCAAGCTTAGAATCAAGACAGGGGCCCCGGTTCCAGGCTTGGTCCCCAAGATAGCCCTAGAAGACCCCCTGTTAATCCGGTGCCAGCCGCAGCATATCGCAGCACAGACAGGTTTCGATGCTTTTTGCCACGCCTTTGAACTATATGTATCCCCGATACTGTCCCAATACAGCCAGGGAATAGCATACCATGTCATCAAATTATGTGCTAAAAACCTCAGAGAATTTGCTTTCAACCGGGGTAACCATGTGGCCTGTGAGAATATGACCTGGGCAGCATCAATGGCGGGGGCCCTTGGCCTGGGGTCGGGCAGTGGTATCGGCATTGTCCATGGGTTGAGCCATGGGTTTTCAGCACTGCATGATGTCCATCATGGTCTTGCCAGCGCGGTTATTGCCATCCCGGGGGAAAGATATAATCAACCAGTATGCCCGGAAAAATTTGCCGAAATGGCCCGGGCCATGGGGGTCGACACCAGAGGCATGACCGAAATGCAGGCATCCGATGCCTGGTTTGAAGAAGTGGAAAGACTGCTGAAGGATTTGAACATCCAGACCGGTAACCTGAACAAGCAGTTCGGACTTACCAAAGAGGATTGTGTCCACATTGTCAAAAACCAGCATACCGGTATATTCAGAGAGGGCAACCCCAGGGGTTATAACTATGAGGATTGTGTCAAACTATTAGAGGATTTATTGTAGAGACTCAAAGAGCCGCAGTTGAGGAGCTGAGGCGGGACAGTTTCATCGGTATCTAGAAAGAGGGTGGCGAGAAGCTCTATGGTAATTCTGAAATATACTATAAGGCTCGCCACCCTTTCATAACCAGAGCATGTCCCCAGCGGACCTTTGTAATTCCTGAGAGGGGATGTAAATATCCGAGATAAAATGGAGGTAAGGCATGTTTGACTATGATGTCGTCATTATCGGCGGTGGTCCGGCTGGATTGACAGCCGGGTTGTACCTGAGTCGAGCCAAGCGCCGGACCATGCTAATAGATAAGGAGAACTTTGGCGGATACATAAAGGATGTGGAATGGATAGAAAACTATCCTGGTTTTGCGCAGGGAGTATCAGGTGCTCAGCTTGCTTCGGAAATGGTAACCCAGGCTACTGAATACGGCTTGTGCCTCGAACCAGGGGAGGTCACCGGGATTGAGATTTTTTCAAGCTCCAAATGGGTAGCCTGTACTGGCGGTAAAGGTTATACGACAGCAGTGGTGGTTATAGCCGGGGGTTCTCGACCCAAAGAGCTGGGTGTCCCTGGCGAAGAGATGCTCCGGGGAAAGGGTGTGTTTAACTGCGCCTTATGTGACGGAGGCCAGTTTGCCGGAGGTGTGGTCGTGGTATGTGGTGGCGGTGATGCCGGCGTCACCGAGTCCCTTTATATGACCAAGCTGGCCTCCAAAGTAATCTTAATTGAAGCCGAGCCCAGGCTGACGGCAACTGCGATTCTTCAGGAGAGAGCTCTGGCCAATCCCAAGCTCGAGATAAGGTGTGGGGTAAAGGTTGAAGCTATAATCGGTGATAGCAAGGTTGAGGCGATAGAATTCTCGGAGACCGGGGGTGGGGAAAGGGGGACTCTTAAAACGGACGGTGTTCTGGTGCACGTCGGGCTCGAACCCAATACCGGATATTTACCGGGCATTATACCCCTGGACAGTCAGGGTCAAATCATCGTCAGCAGTAATATGGAGACGGAGGTCCCCGGCGTTTTCGCGGCCGGTGACATCAGAAGCGGCTCGCCCCGGCAAATAGCCAGCGCCGTGGGTGATGGGGCAATAGCCGCAATTTCCGCGGAAAGGTTGCTTCAAGAACTGGCATAAGCTCAGATTTGCTGAGCCAGTTAAATGAAGCCCAGCTTATCCTGCCGGTCTATCGTTTGCCTTTGGATACTAAGTTATCGCTAATCTTGCCTCTTGTTAAAGTAGATTCACACCTAGTACCTGAGGTGTGTGGGTATTATATCCTTGTACTTGGCCGCCAGCTTATCCCAGTTCGCCGGTAGCTCTACTTTTTTGGTTACCCAGTTTTTACCCCCTGGAAACAGGGCTACGAACAACGAGCCCGTTCCGCCGGCAACGAGTAACCGAATATGGTTGGCGTCGCGTACCGCCGGAACTGAGTCTTCGGGATTCAGCGGCGGTCTAATCTCCTCCGGTCCCGAAGAGGATTGCCAGTATATCCGGGTGCGATACGCCGGGACACGTGCGTACTCGCGAATGAAGGCGGCAATCTCCGGCTTCGTCCAGCCATCGTCGCTTAGGGTCTTGGCAAGGTGTGGCTGTATCATGATGGTTATTCCGCCCCACGAAACACCCGATATGGTAGAGATGACGCTGCTCAGTATCTTCTTGGCGTCAGTGCCGAATAAAAATGAAAGTATATGGGCCGTCGGGAAAGAGACGGTAACGGTGCTGTCCTCTTTCTTGAAGCCATATTGGACGTGCAGGGGCTCCCAGGGGCTTGCCTCCTCATTCTCGGCAATGACCATGGTGTACTTCCCCGGATTACCGAATGTCCCCATGTCTTCTATCCCCTTGCGTGCCCCGCCGATATTCTTGATGATGAGCCCCATGGCGCGTCCAATGGTGGCGTTGGCTATATCCCCCGGACTCAGAGCGCCGGAGCCGCTGTTGACATGCAGGTCGTGCCGTATGGGACCGTTTAACACCCAGAAGGGTACCCACGAGGCTGTGCTGACTTCGCAGGTACCGAAGTTGGCTTCCGGCTCCATTACAGCCTGCACTCCGGCTATCAATACCGGCATATAGGTGGGCAGGGCACCGGCCATGACTGCATTGATGGCAATCTTTTCCACGGTGGCCTTCCCTAACCGGGGTATTATTTTAGTCACCACATGGTCAGCCGGCAGGTCTGTCCCGGTGAGCATCTCGGCTACGGCTTCTTCGGTGGGCGGTATTATCGGCAGGCCATCGCTCCACCCTCTCTTATAGAAGAAGCGGTTCACCTCTTCCAGGTTGCCCTTGAACACGATTCTTGATAGTTTTTCTAACTCCCTGGGCTTTGGGGACTTCTCTTCAGCGGTCAGTGGTTTGGTCAGAGCGGCGATAATGTCGTCCAGGGCGGCGCTGACCCCGGCTTCAATATCCTCCAGAACAGTGCACTCAGGCAGGACATCCTCCGGCACAATTCTCAACCCGGGCATGCCTTTACTTGAGGCGGCTGAGCCGGCATCGGTGGCAAAGCCCCGGCTGGCCAGCACGGCTGCTGGTTTTTTCATTGTCTCTACGGAGACCGCATCGTACACAAGGTACTTGGTGCATGACCCTCAATCGCCGTGACTGAGTATAACTGCGTCAACTCCCTTTACCCACTCTTTATACTTATCCCAGTTTTCGGTCTCAGCCATTGAGATATTGGGGATACGCACGAAACGGCTGAACTCAAGTGTGGGGAATCTTTCCTTTAATTTTTTTTCGACTATGTCCTGCATGGGACGAGCCACTATTTTGGAGTTTATGAACAAACCAATCTTCTTACCTGTCATGTCGGTCAGGCGAGGTGAAAGACCCCTCAAAGGTATGGGGTCAACCTCTGCCCATGGGTTAAGGACCTCATATTGACCATTCATTCTTGCATACTCCCTTCTATAGTTCATATACCTGGTTATTATACTTGAAATGCTTCTCAAATGCCTGTATCTTTTGCCATTACTGCTTTGGACTTGTGTGCTTCTAATCGTTTAGCCAAACGCCACGAAAATTCCAGTAGGAGGGATTCAGAAAATCACCGAACTCATGGTCGTGGACGCTTTTATCTATGGCAACACCGTGTGCAAACGTCCAAAGGGGAACTAGCACTGCCTCGTCAAACATCACCTTCATTGCTTCTTGACTCAAGGCTACCTGCTCCTCATAAGTCCTGGCTCTGACTGACTGGTCAATCACATCAAGCAATTTATCTGGTTTTGACATGACCGGGTATCGTGTGGCCTCAGCACCCCAAAAAGACTCCATGAAAGAACAAAAATTTGGCATAGTTAATGCTGGTGTCGAATAGAAGAGGCCGTTATTCCAGCCTTTCTGGTAGTGTTCCCAGTACTTCGCCATAGGCACCATAGTCAGGTCAGCGTCGATGCCAACGTCCTTGAGGTAAGCCTGTACCGATAGCAGCAGGTTTCTATCGTATGTGTCTTGAGCGATAATGCTGGTCTTGAAGCCGTTAGCGTAGCCTGCTTCCGCCAGCAACTGCTTAGCCTTGGTCGGGTTATATTCGCGGCCCTCAAAGCCGGGTATATGCCCATATCCCCACGGAGGAGAAGCCAGATACAGCGCTTCAGTATAGCCTTTCCCCAGTGTCTTTACGATCGCTTCCCGGTCAACTGCGTACTCTACTGCTTCACGCACCCTCTTATCGCTAAATACGGAATCGGGGTTTTTACTATCGGGAGCCATTAGATGAAAGCCGGTTCTTTGAAGCTTTATGTCATACCCCTTCTTCTTCAGGTCTGGCCCCATTACCTGTACGTCCTCCAGTATCAGTACCTGTGCCTGTCCCGCTTGTAAGGCCATCGCCGCTGTCATGGAGTCCGCCATGAAAATATACTTTATGCCGTCAATATAGGCTCTACCCCCCCAGTAGTCATCGAACCTCTCCATCTCCAGATAGGTATCACGCTCCCATCCCTTAAACTTGAACGGCCCTGTGCCTACCGGGTAGTAATTAGCCCAATCCAGTCCGTTCTTTTCATATGCCGCACGTGATATCATCGAGCCGGGAGTTTGTGTCAGATTGGTTATTACTGAATTTTTGAATTCGGTGAGATTGAGCCGAACAGTGTAGTCGTCAATAACTTCTATCGACTCCCATCCTACTGTGTAGAATGACCCCTTTTCCAGCCAATGGTCAATATTCCATTTGACTACCTGGGCATTGAAATCTGACCCGTCGTGGAACTTAACTCCCTTCCTCAAAGTGAATGTGATAGACTTCCCGTCTTGAGCGATTTCATAGCCTGTAGCCAGTTCTGGAGTAACTTTCCCTTCTTTGTCATAATTCAAGAGGGTCTCGACGATGGGAAAAACCCACTTGCCCTGGGGGCCGACTATCTCCCACGGAACGCCAAAAGCCGTCACCTTGGCGTTAGCCAGAATTTTCAGGGTGCCGCCGTACTGCTCCGGTCCGACTGGTGTTGGCGTCGGTTCTGGTGTTGGTGTCGGCGTAGGTGTGGGTGTGGGAGTGGGCGTTGGTGTCGGGGTCGGTGTGGGTGTAGGCGTGGGGGTGGGGGTTGGTGTCGGAGTTGGTGTTGGTTCTGGCTCACCACAGGCGGGCAGCAGGAGCGCCGCCAGCAGGAACAGAGTGACCACTGAAACTACCCAGTGTCTCCTATTCATTTTTCCCCTCCTTTTCTATCAGACTCAACCCAAAATAGCTGTTTACCGGGATATTCATTCACATCTTATCACCCCCTCTATTAGATTTAGCAAAGATTAAGTATTGAGTATATTTAATTTATTTCAAACGTTACAATTTTTTCCTGTTTTTGTCAATAGGTTGCAGGCTCTATTTTTGATTTTGGGAAAGAATTTTTCAGAGAGGTATTATGGTGGCAGGAATCCCGGAGTCAGGCGGAACCATCTTCTTTATGGCCCCGGATAGTCAGTATCAGGCTTTTTGGGGCATTTATAGCTTAGACATCCGGTATTGGCAAAGCACTGGAGGCAGAGCCAGAGCCTGGGTAGTACGAGTGTTCGATGGGACGTCTTGACTGGTAGCTGATAGATGTCAGTTCCCCTCTGCGGTTTAAACTTTAATGCAGGCGACCTGGTGACCCCCACCAACATCACGTAGTGGAGGTATTATCTGGCTGCACTCCGGTATGGCCAGTTGGCAGCGGGGGTGGAAGTGGCAGCCGGGAGGTGGGTTCAGCGGACTGGGCACCTCTCCCTTTATAATGATGCGTTCGCGCTTCTCTTCGACGAAGGGGTCGGCTATGGGCACTGCCGCAAGCAGAGCCCGGGTATACGGGTGCAGGGGGTTAGTGTAGAGTTCCCGCGATTTGGTGATTTCGACAATCCGTCCCAGATACATCACCGCTACGCGGTCACTGATGTGCCGCACTACCGAGAGGTCATGGGCAATAAAGAGATAAGTCAACCCTAGCTTCTCCTGAAGTTCCTCCAGCAGGTTGATTATCTGGGCCTGGATGGAAACATCCAGAGCGGAAATGGGCTCATCACAAACGACCAGGGAGGGATTGCAGGCCAGAGCGCGGGCCACGCCAATACGCTGCCGCTGACCGCCGCTGAACTCGTGAGGGACGCGGTCGGTCATACTGGGGTCGAGGCCAGCGAGGTGGAAAAGCGCGCTTATCCTGTCTTCATATTCCTTATTGCTGTTGACCATGTGATGAACCTTCAGTGGCTCACCCACGATACTACCGGCAGTCTGGCGAGGGTCGAGCGAGCCGAAGGGGTCCTGAAAAATGGTTCCCATTGCCCGGCGGAGTGGCCTTACCATGCGTTCCGGTAGACGGGATATATCCTGGCCTTCAAAGGTAATCTGTCCCGAGGTCGGTAGGTAGAGACGCAGGATACAACGCCCCGTGGTGGTCTTGCCGCAACCACTCTCGCCCACCAGCCCCAGTGTTTCTCCCTGCTTAATATAAAAGCTAATATCGTCAACCGCCTTTATTTCGGCAACTTTGTGACGCAACAACCCTCGAGTTACCGGGAAGTACATTTTCAGGTTCTTAACATCTACAACTATTTCGTCTTTTACTGGATTCATTTCTTTCCCCGCGTATCAACATAGCAGCGGATATAGTGCTGGTCATTTACGGATCTGAGTTCCGGCCAGGGCTCTCGCTGGCATCGTTCGGTATGATATGTGCACCTGGGTAAAAAAGCACAGGTTGGCGGCATATTTATCAGGTTAGGCGGCAGACCCTCAATAGGCACCAGTTTTCTGTCCTCGGTCTCATCCAGTCTGGGTACGCAGCTTAGCAGACCGATAGTGTAGGGGTGACGTGGGTTACCGAATATGTCCTTGGAGGTACCGGACTCAACGATGCGCCCGGCATACATGACATAAATTCTCTCGGCATAGCGGGCCACAACCCCCAGGTTATGGGTGACGATGACCAGGGAGGCATCAAAGTGTGTAACCATGTCCTTCATGAGTTCCAGTAGCTGGGCCTGGGTGGTCACGTCCACGGCTGTGGTCGGCTCATCGGCGATCATTAGTTGGGGGTTGCAGGAGAGCGCCATGGCAATCATCACCCTCTGGCGCATACCACCGCTGAACTGGTGGGGATAGTCATCAATGCGAGTTTCAGCATCCGGTATACCCACCAGCTTGAGCAGTTCGATGGCCCGTCCCCTGGAAGCATGTTGGTCCATATTG
>CAYWRT010000056.1:0-12220 GCA_964460815.1 uncultured Dehalococcoidaceae bacterium | reverse complement strand
TCAGATGGCGCGAGGGCGGGCCCGGGTGGGAAAGAAAAGACCCGTGGGGTTTGGGGGTGGGGGTGAGACAAAACTATCAACCAAATGCAAACAGAACCAAAGGCTCTACACTCTTGACAGGGAATCCGTTTTTCGCTACCCTACTAACCAGTAAGCTTTCACAGAAGTTAAACGAAAGGAGCTATTATGCATCCTGACCGATCCTCGAACCCGGAAACACTGGAAACCCAGATTGTCGTCATCGGAGGAGGCGGGTGTGGCCTAGCCGCCGCCGTGGCGGCGGCCGAAAAGGGGGCGAAGGTAATATTACTGGAAAAGAAGGGCGCTCCCGGTGGCAACTCGGTTTTTGTGGTGGGCCTTTTTGCTGCCGAAAGTCCCGCTCAAAGGCGGCTGAGTATTGATGCCCCCAGGGACGAGATGTTTAAGATAGCCATGGACTATACTCACTGGGAAATTAACCCGAGAATCTTCCGCGCTTTCGTGGACAAATCAGGTGATACCATTCAATGGCTGGAGAAAAAGGGGCTCAGGTTTGACAATATTCCACCTCTGTATCCCGGTTACAACATCCGTACCTGGCACTGCCTGGAGAATAAGAATGCCGGCCCCGAGATTATTAAAGTCCTGCGAAAAAATTGCGAAGACCTGGGGGTACGGCTGCTCTTTCACTGTGCGGCCAGGAGAATACTGACAGGCGAGAAAGGAGAGGTGACCGGGGTTCTGGCGGCAATTAAAGGGAAGGAAGTCAGCATCAAAGCTAAAAATGTTATCATTGCCACAGGCGGGTACGGCGGCAACAAAGAGCTACTCAAGAAATATCGCCCCTCCTACAGCGAAAACATGCATTACCTCGGCTTACCCCACCTGATGGGGGACGGGTTGCTGATGGCCATAGAGGCAGGGGCGGCTACTGAAGGACTGGGCATACTCATGCTGCACACCCATTTCTTTCCGGGAGCCAGGTCGGTAAACACATTCACTCAGGAACCTTCAATGGTTATCGTGAACAAAAACGGGAGACGGTTCATGGACGAGACCATTACCTTCCGTCCTACCGAGTGCGGCAACGCCGTCGACAGGCAGCCGGACAAGTGCGTCTATGCCCTCTTCGATGAAAAAATCAAACACAGGATAATGGAAGTGGGACTCCTTAAAGGTGACATAGAGAAAAAACCGGGCTGGGCGGGCACCAAGCTGCCCAACCTGGACAGGGAACTCCAGTTAGAGACCGGCAAGGGAGGGGTTAAGCTAGCTGATTCCTGGGATGAGATTGCCGGCTGGATGGGAGCCGCCCCCGAAGTCCTGAAAGCCACCATAGAGGAATACAACTCCTTCTGTGACCGGGGACATGATGAGCTTTTTGCCAAGGACCGAAGGTACCTCCAGGCTCTAGGTGCTCCCCCTTACTACGCCATCAGGTGTTACCTGTGTTTCCTGACCACAGCAGGCGGCATAAGGATTAACCACCATATGGAGGTTCTTGACCACGCGGATAACCCCATCCCCGGGCTTTATGCCGGTGGCGACACCGCCGGGGGCTGGCAATCGGATACATACTGCATAGTCCTTTCCGGGAGCGCCTCCGGCTTTGCCATTAACTCCGGCCGTATTGCCGGGGAAAATGCCGCTAATAATATGCTCGGAAAATGACGGAATGCAGGTAAGGGATTGGCTATTTACAGGTCCCTTCTAAACACCTCATGAACCTCTAACGCCCCTGGGGGCAGGACCTCCCAGAAAAACTCGAGTTTCTTAATCTTGATGGTGTCATTCTCGTCCAGCCCGAGCTGGTAGCGGGGGAGGTAACTCTTTGTTACCACCACTTTCCCCGTCTTTCTGTCGATAACCTCCGCCCTGAGCAGCACGACGACAACCCCTCTCCTTTCATCTATTATGATGTCCTCGGGCGTCAGCGTCTCGTAACTGGAGGGGTGCGACGCCATGATGCTCAGGAACTCGTCACGGTCAGTGGTGTGCTCCAACCCCGCCACGTATGGCTCAAATATCAAATCCGGTGCGAAGTAGTCATACATCCGATGTGTCGTCTTGGGGTCCTGGGCGTAGGCGGTATAAGCCGGGAAGTACTCTTTCATAAACTTCATGATATTGTCATAGGTCAGTTCCATCGGTATTATATCCTCCTGCAAAAGTTTCAGGCGAGCTGAAGACAGGCTATAAGAGTTCCCCGCCGCCGTCTTCTAACGCGTGTCAGAGAAGAGGTCTGCCATCCCCGAGTCCTTCCTCAGCACATCGCCGACATCCAGTGTTCCCGGCGGCAGGATTTCCTCGAAGAACAGGATTTTTTTAATCTTTATGGTTTTTTTCTCGTCCAGCATGAGCTGATAAACAACGTGATACCTTTTGGTTACCAGTATTTCCCCGGTCGCGCTGTCGATAATCTCCGTCTTGATTAATACGACGGCAATCCTGCGTGCCTCGTCGACCATGATGTCCTCGGGTGTCAGCTTCTCGATACTGGAAGGGTGCGCTGACATGAGGCTCAAGAATTCGTCACGTCCGGAGATACGCGCATTACCCGCAATGTAGGGGATGAATTCCAAATCCGGGGCCAGGTAGTCCTCCATCTGACCTGCCGTCCTGGGGTCCTGGGCGCGAGTGAAAAAGTCTGCGAAGTAACCTTTCATAAACCTTAAGATACTGCTATAGTTCATTTCCATATTTATTACATCCTCCTCAAAAGCATAGCGCCATTTTCAATCTGCTGGTCTTTTTTATCAACTATCACCTCCAGTACATATTTAACAGCCTCAGTGAGAGCTTTCGTCTCTCCGAGATTTACTCCCGATGGCATTCTTGAGATATAATATACTGGTCTGCCCAAAGCCTGTCAACTTGTGTGCAGTCAACAACCTGCGTATAATTGTGATATAGCCCAGCCCGGTTTGGTATTTAAAGAATACATACATATGTAAAGTCCAGTTAGAAATACGAAGCTGCATTAAGGAGGCAAATGATTAAAAAAGTAGACCATGCTACCATGGTCGTCAGTAATCTTGAAGATGCCTTGAAGTCATTTGAGAATATACTTCATCTGACCCCTGAAGGGGGTTTTCATTTAACAGCGCCGGGAATGAGCATGGCCATGCTCCCTACCAGTGGTGGTGCCCGCATTGAGTTACTGGGGCCGGACATTAAGGGAGAGACGCGTTTCGCCAGATTCCTGAGGGAGCGCGGCGAGGGGGTCTTCGGCCTCTCCATTTTTTTGGATAATTTTGACGAAGAGGTTAAATCGCTGAGGGGAAAGGGGGTAACCATCGAAGAAGACTATCAGGCGTTCCTATTCCCGGAAAATCCGTTCAGGATAGCCTGGATACCAGCCGAGGCATGCCACGGCGTCTGGATTGAACTTGTTGACTGGAACGCCCTTCCTGATTTTGAGAAATAGGGGGAGCCGGGAGACCGGATTAATCCACAGTAAGAAAATTAAATAATACCGGAGTTGCTCATAAAGTCACCAGTCCAAGTAAAACCCGCCATTAACTGGCAAAAATATGGCAAAAAGGAGCCGGAAGAATGATTAAGAAAGTAGACCATGCGACTATGGTCGTCAAAAATCTGGAAGAGGCATTGAAGTCATTTGAGAAAATACTTCATCTGACCCCGGCGAAGGGCCCTATGGGAAGTATGCCGGAATGCCGTATCGCCATGCTCCCTACCGGCGGCGGTGCCCGTATTGAGCTGATAGAGCCAAACATGGCCATGGATAGCCGCTTCGCCAGATTCCTGAAAGAGCGCGGCGAGGGGGTCTTCGGCCTCTCCATCTTTGTCGATGATTTTGACACAGAAGTTAAGACACTGAGGGAGAAGGGTGTCGCCATCGAAGATGACTATCAGCCGAATGTCCACCCTGGACATCCGTTCCGGATAGCCTGGGTGCCGCCTGAAGAAGCTCACGGTGTCTGGATTGAACTTGTCGATTGGAACGCCCTTCCCGATTCTGTGAAATAGCGGGAGTCGGGGGGACTGAATTAATTCGTAGTAAGAAAACCAAACAATATCAGAAGGCGCCGCGTCCATCAGGAGGCTATGTTATTGGCCGATAAAAATCACAACGTATAACAATAGAATAAGGAGGCAAGCCGTGATAGAAAAGAGAGTGTTTGAATTTCCCATAAGCTACACCACCGTAATAGGTCAGATTGCTATTGGCTGGGGAGCCCACGAGACAGTCGCTGATGAATGCAGGGCAGCCAACATCAGCAGGGCGCTCATCACCACCACCGGTTTGAAGGGTACAGGCATTGTCGATGAAATCAACCATATTTTAACAACCAACGGCATCTCTACAGTAATCTATGACAAGGTAACATCCAACGTTAAAGACAATGAAGTGATGGAAGCCTACGAAGTCTTCAAGAAAGCTGAGTGCGACGGGGTGGTCTCTGTTGGCGGCGGCAGTTCGCACGATTGCGGCAAAGGGGTTCGCGCTGTAGCTACCAACGATGGGAAACACATCTGCGACATGAGTGTATTTTTAGACCCACCCTGGATGGAACAGGTCAAAAAGGCTAAGCCCATCACCATACCGCAGGTCTCCGTCAATACTACCGCCGGCACGGGGGCGGAGTCTACAACAGGTGCCGCTATTGTTGATACCAAAGCCAGAGCTAAGCGTCTGATTATATTGCCGGGGTTGCCCCCCAAAATAGCCCTCATCGACCCATTATTAGTCCGGATGATGCCGGAAAACATGGCGGCATGGACGGGATTCGACGCCTTCACCCACGCCTTCGAGTCATTTCTAGCCAGGACGCGGTCGCAATATAACGCGGCACTGATGCTGCGCTCCATTAAACTTGTCGCCGAAAACCTCAGAGAGTTTACCTACAACCGAATGAACCCGGTTGCCTGTGAAAATATGTGCTATGCCGAGTCAATGGCAAGCGTCGGCATCGGATTTGGCGGAGGCGTCGGCATTGTACACGGGTTGGGACATGGACTTTCAGCATTATATGGCTGTCATCATGGGCGGGCCAACGCGGTGGTGACCCTCCCGCTGGAGAGATATAATGAATCTGCCTGCCCCGAAAAATTTGCCGAAATGGCCGCCGCCATGGGGGTTGACACCAGAGGCATGACCACGATACAGGCTTCGGACAAGTTCTTCGAGGAGATGGAAAGACTGCTGGCAGATTTGAATATTACGACCGGGCATTTGAATGAGCAGTTCGGACTTAAAAGAGAGGACTTGGAGCATATTGTCACCAAGCAATATGCCAATGACTTCGCCAGAGAAGGAAATCCGAGAGGCTACAATTTTGAAGAGTGCATGAAGCTATTTGAAGACCTTTTGTAGGCTTTTTCATAGCTGAAAGTTGATAGAGGCCGTAATATTAGCCTCAACGAGGCCGCCAGAGTCCCCACTACATCTTAATCTCAATCCCCTTGGGGGTTATATCTGGCAACCCCATCCCCCTTTATCCCCCTTCCCCTTGATAAGGGGAAGGGGGAAGAATAGAGAGAGGGGCTAACGCCCCTCTCCGCAGGCTACTCCCCATTTTCTTTTCCCCACCCCAAATCCACCACCACAGCTTTTTTCTTCCCACCCGAACCCGCCCTCGGCTCACCTGCTATTTAACCCGTAAAAGTCCTACAGAATAAGCCGCAGATGCCACGAGGGCGGCTTGGGTGGGAAAAGATAGCAAGAGGGGGCACCCAAATACAATCAGAACCCCACATAGCAATCTGGAAAAAACAATTGTAAAAAATCGAGCTATCTTCTATTATAGTATAGTTGCTTCTGGTATGAGTAATGATAATGTTTCATCAGACACCATAACCTTTCTGGGAACAGCCGGTGCCAGATTCATGGTGACCAGACAGCTGGCTGCCTCAGGGGGGTTGTGGTTAAACCTGAGCGGTACTGAAATACTCGTTGACCCCGGTCCGGGTAGCCTCGTCCAGTCTACCAAGCGAAAGTTAAAAGCTGATAAGCTGAGTGCCATCATCATATCACACCGCCATCTGGACCACTCGGCAGATGTCAATATAATGATTGAAGCGATGACCAACGGCGGATTCAGGAAGCACGGCTGGCTATTCGCTCCCGCCGATGCCCTGGAGACTGAACCGATTATATTCTCATACCTGAAAAACTACATCGAGGGTATCAAGGTATTAAAAGAAGGCGAATCATATTCCATAGATAATATTACCTTCAATACCCCGGTTCGGCACGTGCACCCGGTGGAGACCTACGGCATGATTTTCCGAACCAACGGGCATACCTTCGCCTATATTGCCGATACCCGCTATTTTGACAGCCTGTGCCGGAGCTATACTGCCGAGCTCATAATCATAAACACCGTGCTTATGGAACCCAAACCGCCTGTTGACCACCTGTCAGTGCTGGAAGCTGAGCACATCATAAAGGAGATAAAGCCCAAGGTGGCAATCTTGAACCATTTTGGTATGGGCGTGTGGCAGGCAAGACCCTGGGAGTTAGCCCAGAAGTTATCCCAGCAGACCGGAGTCAGAGTAATCGCCGCCCGGGACGGCATGAAATTCGACCTCTCACAACTTGATGATGACTAGGTGGTACATCATATCGGGCACCCCTTTAAGCAAGTGGAGAAAGGTAACTACGTTTCACAGGAGTTGATATTATGAACTACTCACGCCTGAGAATATGGTTCATCGTGACCTTTACTTTAGCCGTTCTGGCTATCGTTATTCGTGCCGTCTGGCAGATAATTGTCATCCCGACTACAGGCACCATGCTCATCTTTATACCGCTCATCGTAGCGATTCTGGGGATGAACGCCCTCTTTGCCTACCTCGTCGTCAACCCGCGGAAATTAAGGGGCCTGCCGTTTTTGATTGGGGTTACCGCTGCACTAACAGCGGGTCTCCTGGCCGGCGTTAGCCACTTTGTTCGTTTTATTATCTCGCCTCTGGCCGAGCCAGCCCTCTGCAAGATGATAAGCAGCTTTGTCCTGCTTTCCAGTGTTAGTGCTTATCTGCTGATACTCTGGATTATCTGGTCTCTCCGGAAAGCGGAGAAAAATAATTGAGGACACTGCAGCCTGCTGAGATGGGTTATAAGTTGGACTAAATAATAATACCAGGCTTACAATTTAACAGATTGCCAAAATTGAGGGACAGGCTATGGATACACAAAGATTCGAATGGCTGGTAGCCAGAGCCGTTGACAGCTTACCCGATGAGTTCCACGAAAAGATGGAAAACATCGACGTGGTGGTGGCAGACCGGCCAACGCCCCGGCAACTGGCGCCACTGGGGAAAAAGCGCGGGGTAACTCTGCTTGGACTCTACGAAGGCGTACCCCTGACCAGACGGAGCCGGCACTACGGGCTGGTAGTGCCTGACAAAATAACCATCTTTCAGAAGCCGATTGAAGAGATGTGCCGAAATGATGCCGAAATTATCGCCAGGATACAGCGGGTTGTCCTGCATGAAATCGCCCATCACTTCGGCATCAGCGATGCCAGGCTGAGACAGCTAGGCATGGACTAGATGAGGTCTCAATTTCTTGACCATATAGTCTCCCTGCGAGCCGTAGCCGAACTCAGTGCGGTAGTACTCCCTGGCACCGGTGCCACTCAGCACTATCATCTCCTGTGCCTGAAACTCATCTCGGGCAATCCTCTCCGCTTCCCTGAGCAAGGCTCGGCCTAGCCCCTTATGCTGGGCCGCCTCCGCTTTCTGCTCACGAAGAGGAACCTCCGGTCCGAACACATGCAACTCCCTGACCAGGGCCAGGTTCCCATTTAACCCCTGACCCAGTGCCGGTACGGGCCGGGACTGAAGCCTCATCCGCAGCAAGCCAAAAAGCGTCTCCCCCTCATCCTCGAATGACAGGAAAACCTCCCGGCCACCCGAGGCATCATAGTCCATCCTGACCATTCGAGGCTCACCAATCTCCCGGCCAGCCTGTACCCGGTGACCGTACTCCCGGCACCTGATGCACTTACACTCAATGGCTGCCTGCCTCATTCTCTCTCTGACAATATCCCTCAGTGAATCCTTCAGTCCGGCAACAATGAACTTGGACGGAATATCACGCAGCACCCTTGAAATCCTGACGTATTTGGGCACCATTGACTTAATCCCAATGGTCAGATTAACCATAGTCTCATTATCATATGGCTGATAGCGCCCATCCCGATACCACTTTTCCAGCCCGGTGCCAGCCACCACCATGGTCGGATACAGCTTGAGCCCGTCCGGCTTAAAGCTCTCATCGTCGAACATCACCCTGGATAACTCCAGGTCCATCTCCGGGGTTGACCCGGGCAGTCCCGGCATCCAGTGGTAGTATACCTTAAAGCCGTGCTCCCGGAGCAAGGCAGTAGCGTCAACCACGTCTTTCACTCCGTGCCCCCTCCCCACCAGCCGATAAACATCATCACTCAAGAGCTGCACCCCAAGCTCCACCCGGGTGGCACCGAACTCAAGCATACGGTCTATTTCCCCCTGTCGACACCAGTCAGGTCTGGTCTCGATACACAGTCCGGTGCAGCGGTGGCTGGCCGTTTCGTTTATCTTTTTTGCCTCCGCCAGCGTCGCCGAGTCCACTCCGTTCAAGCCGTCGTAGCAGTCCTTGATAAACCGGTACTGGTAGTCTACAGGGTGAGCCAGAAAGGTGCCCCCCATTACTATCAACTCGATTTTGTCGGTGGGGTGCCCCATTTCAGTGAACGTCCTCAACCTCAATGTCACCTGCTGTCTGGCGTCATAGTCACACCTCCTGGCGCGCAGCACCGCCGGCGACTCCGGGGTATAGCTCTGAGGCGTATCCGGGTAAGTCGGGCAGTACAGACAGTGCCCCGGGCAGCTCAGGGGCATGGTCATCACCGCCAGCGGGGTAACCCCCGATATGGTTCTTGCAAATTTCCTCATCTTGCCCTTACTATTAAGTGGTCATATCCAGTTTAGCAGATTTTGACTTATGTCAACAAACCAACCAAACTTCAGGGGGAGCCGAAAGACTATTCTGTGGGGAGTTTAAGAGGGGCTTTGCCCCTCTTCAGAAATCTCTTTCCCCTTCCCCTCAAGGGGAAGGGGAACAAGGGGATAGGGTGACCAAAGAAATATTTAACCAGATAGCCCCGGGGTGGTATAACTTCAGGCACTGGTCAATTTTCCGCACCGAGCTGGAAGCACTGGTGCCGCGATGGCGGCAGGGAAGGTTACTTAATATCGGCTGTGCCCACGGACCTGACTTTTTACCATTCAAACAAGGCTTTGAGCTACATGGTATGGATTTCTCCACCGGGATGCTGAAACTGGCCCAGAAGTATTCAGGGAAATTTAAGTTTACGGTTAGTCTGGTGGAGGCTGATGTTCGCTACCTTCCCTATACCGACCAGTCCTTTGACTGGGCAATAGCCGTGGCTACCTATCATCATATAAAAGATAGGGAAGACAGATTGAAGGCACTGCAGGAGCTGTGGCGGGTGCTCAGGCCTGATGGCGAAGCCTTCATCACCGTCTGGAACCGCTGGCAGCCCGGATTCTGGTGCCACCGCCGGAATCTAATGGTGCCGTGGCATACCAGAGATAAAACCCTTTACCGCGGCTATTACCTCTTCTCCTACCCTGAACTGGAGAGGCTGGTAAAGAAGGCCGGCTTCGAGGTGCTGAAATCAGCCCCGGAAAACGCCTACCGCTTCCCATTAAAGAGCTTTTCCCGAAACATATGCCTGCTGGTAAGGAAGAGACAGAAAGCGGTCAGAACATAATCACGTTACGCAGCGCCTCTCCCCTTTCCACAGACCCTATCGCCTCGTTAATCTGTTCCAGAGAATAATGACCGCTAACGAGTTCATCCAGTTTGAGCTTACCCGCCTGATACAGGGTCACCAGCTTGGGAATATCCACGCTCAGATTAATTGTCCCCATGAAGCTGCCCATAAGCACTTTCTCAGGCCTGAGGAAATCGTATGGTGGCATTGACAAATTTTTATTTATTTCTGGTAGTCCGATGATGACCGTGGTACCGCGCGGTGCCGACATGGCAAAACCCTGCTCTATGGCGGCAATACTCCCCACCGCCACAAAAACATAATCAGCCCCCCTCCCCGAAGTCAGCTTCTTGACAGCCTCAACGGCATCACCCTTTTTAGCATTAACCGTATGTGTCGCTCCAAAAGCTTTGGCGGCTTCCAGCTTGCTATCCGAGATGTCCACCGCGATAACCGGATAGGCGCCGGAGAAGGCCGCCCCCTGCACAGAATTGAGCCCCACGCCGCCGGCACCAATGACAACGACGCTCTCCATAGGTCTGACCTGGGCGCGGTTGACCACCGCCCCGAAACCCGTAATAACGCCACACCCCAGCAGCGCCGCCCGGTCCATGGGCATATCTGCGGGGATTACTATCGCCTGTGATTCGTAGACAATGGCGTACTCAGCGAAGGTGGCTGTTCTGAACATGTGCCCCAGAGGCTGCCCTTTCTTATTATGAAGCCGACCTTCTTTATCTATAGGCCACCTAGCCTCACACATGTGAGAACGCCCGGTCCGGCAGTACAGGCACTTGCCGCATGATATCACCATCGATATAGTGACGGGGTCGCCGGGCTTCAGCGACGTGATACCTTCTCCCACCTCTTCCACATAACCGGCGGATTCATGACCCGCCACACAGGGCACCTGTCCGTGAAGCTCCCCCCTGATAGCATGAATATCCGAGTGACAGACAGCCGTGGCCACCAGGCGGACTTTCACCTCCCCCTGCTGCGGTGGGTCTAAATCCACCTCCTCCACCACCAGGGGCTTACCGAATTCATAGCAAACTGCGGCTTTCATCATAACCTCCTCGTATCATTAGTTTGGGAATCTCCGGCTCAGCCTTATGTTATCACCATCAGTCTATCCGTCTCCCGAAAGAATGTCAAACGCCGGCCATGAACAAGACCGCCAATTAAAACACAATCACGTTACGCAATGCCTCTCCCCTCTCCACCGACTCTACCGCCTCATTAATCTGTTCCAGCGGGTAGCGGCCCGTAATGAGCTCGTCCAGCTTGAGCTGTCCTCCCTGATAAAGCCCTATCAGCCGGGGAATATCTACCGTTAGATTTGTCGTCCCCATGAAGCTGCCGGTAAGCACCCTCTCCGGCCTGATAAAATCAAACGGCGACAAGGTCAATTTGTCCTGAAATGACGGCAGCCCGACCATGACCTCAGTACCGCGCGGTGCTAAAATCGAGAAACCCTGCTGTATGGCAGCCATACTCCCGACAGTCACGAATACGTAATCAGCCCCGTCCTCGTCTGTCAGCTTCTTGACCGCCTTGACGGCGTCTTCCTGCCCGGAATTGACCGTATGCGTGGCCCCAAAAGACCGGGCGGCTTCCAGCTTGCTATCCGAGATGTCCACCGCGATAACCGGATAAGCTCCGCATATGGCGGCTCCCTGCACGGAATTGAGCCCAACACCCCCGGTGCCAATGACGACGACACTCTCCATAGGCCTGACCCGCGCGCGGTTAACCACCGCCCCAAATCCGGTGGCGACGCCACAGGCCAGAAGCGCTACCCGGTCCAGAGGCATTTCTTCAGGAACTTTGACCAGCTGTTGTTCATGGACGACGACATACTCGGCGAAGCCCCCTATCTTTACTGACGGCCTGAGCTCCTGTCCCCGTTTGTTCCGAATACGTCTCTCCGTATCCAGGGGCCATCTGGCCAGACACATATGAGGGCGCCCGCGGGTACAATTACGGCACTTCCCGCAGGATATTAGAAGCGAGACCAGCACAGGGTCGCCCGGCTTGACCGAGGTGACGCCTTCACCCAGTTCCTCCACATAACCGGCCGATTCATGTCCGGGCACAAAGGGTAATGGCCCACGAAGCTCGCCCCTGATGTCATGAATATCACTGTGGCAGATGGCCGTCGCGGCCAGGCGTACTTTCACTTCGCCCTTATGCGGCGGGTCCAGGTCCACCTCTTCCACTACCAGCGGTTTACCATATTCGTAACAAACTGCGGCTTTCATCATGACCTCCTTATACTACCTATTTTTAAGTGGCTGCTACGAACAGTCTATATACCGCGTGAAAGTATGTCAAATACCCGCTCTGCCTGCCTTCTCCCGGTAAAAATACGCAAGAAACCGAATAAAGGGTTTTATTTGCATTTGGTTGGCGGGGGCTTACCTCACCCCTGGCCCCCCTCCAGCCTGACACACTGGCAGGAAACCGCAGTTATTTCTGGCTGGAGAGGGGTG
>CAYWRT010000055.1:0-12301 GCA_964460815.1 uncultured Dehalococcoidaceae bacterium | reverse complement strand
CCCACTTGATGCCAAGATGATGAGCGTTATCAGGGTGGCTGACTTGCTTACGGGAAAAGATAGTTTGTGCCGTGGCTACCTGAGAGCACACCGCAAAGGAATGATTGTAGACTAGGAGTCTGTTAAAACTGGAGAGGATAATGACGGAGGATATAATCAGCTTAATCCGGGAAAACGTTATTCAGGGTAGAGTAACCCAGGATGACGAAGGCCTGGACGAAGATATGGTGGGTCAGCCCGGAGTCACCGAGCTTACCGAGACAGCACTGGCCTCAGGCATCAATGTGAGGGACATAATCAGTCAGGGACTCACCGGGGCCATGGATATCGTGGGGCAGAAATTTGAGGTCGGGGAGTACTTTATTCCCGATATGCTCGCCTCAGCCGAAGCTGTGGGAGCCGCCATGGAGATACTGGAGCCTCACCTTGCCAAGAGCGGCATCAAACCCAGGGGCAAGATAATTGTGGCTACAGTTGAGGGAGACCTCCACGATATTGGCAAGAACATAGTGTCAATACTACTGCGGGGAGCCGGCTACATAGTCAAAGACCTGGGCAACAATGTCGAACCTCAGGCGATTGTCAAAGCGGTCAGGGAGGAAAAACCCGAGTTTCTGGGGCTATCGGCGCTGCTCACCAGCACCATGGTTCACATGGGAGACACCGTTAAGGCTCTCACCGAGAGCGGGCTCAGGGACCAGGTGAAGATAATTATCGGCGGGGCGCCGGTCTCGGAGGAATTCGCCGGGAGCATAGGTGCCGATGGCTACGGCGCCGATGGCTTTCAGGCGGTGGCCGTGGTCGAAGCCTTGAGCTCAGATACGGCTGGCAATAATTAGACATTCTCGTCTGTTGATACCGGCGACCATAAAAGGAGGAACTACGTGCCCAGAGAAGGAATTTTAGTCAATAAGCCTTTAGAAAGGATGACCGGCGAGCAGGTACAGCAGATTCATGAGGCTTCCATAAAGCTAATGAGAGACCCGGGCTTCCTTTGCTTCAACCAGAAAGCTGCCGAAATATTTCAAAACCACAGTGCCGAGGTTAATAAAGTTACCGGCGATGGCTCTCCCTGCTGGCATGTTAAAATCCCCGAGAGACTTGTCTTAGACGCTCTCGACAGCACCCCAAAGACAGTAACGCTTGGGGCCAGAAAGCCGGACAATATTCTGGTGATGCCGGGTGATGAGTCACGGGTATTCTTCATTACCGGCTCGGAAACGAATATCTGGCTGGATGTCGATTTTTCAGCCTATGTCAAAAAATCCGACAACAACACTGAGATTCAGGTGCCGGAATTTCGCCCGCGGCGCGGGACGGTAGCCGACCTGTGCGACTCGGCACATGTGTGCGAGCACCTGGCGACGGTTGATGGCTATATCCGGACGGTCAACATTCAGGATAAAGATATTACCGAAGATAATAAAGACGTCAATAAATTCTTCGCCTCTCTAAATAACACCACCAAACACGTCATGTCGGGGCTGACCAGCCTGAAACAGCTGGACAATGTTGTGAGGATGGCCGAAATCATCGTCGGAGGCGCGGACAAACTTAAGGAAAACCCCATCATCTCTTTCATCACCTGTCTGGTTAAGAGCCCGTTGCAGTTCGTCGATGATACCACGGAGACCTTCATGGAAGTCTGCCGGAGGGGACTGCCCATAGTTGTTTCCTCCTCACCCCAGGCCGGCACCAGTGCCCCCATCAAGGAAGCCGGTATTATGGCCCAGATAAATGCCGAGGTCCTGGCCGGCATAACCCTCGGCCAGATGGTCAATAAGGGCACACCGGTACTCTACGGCAGCGTGCCGGTGAGAGCCAGGATGGATACCCTCGGCGATTCCTACGGTTCGGTGGAGACCAGCCAGTATAATATCGACTGCGTTCAGATGGCCAGATTTTACAAGATACCCAACTACTCTACCTCAGGTGTTTGTGACCCCAAAATTCCGGGACAGCAATCGTCAATAGAGAGACTTTTCTCCAACATTGTGGTCGCTTTAAGCGGGCCCCAGTACCTGCACTGCGCCTTCGGGCTCCTCGATTGCAATTCTGTATTCTGTCTGCTCCAGGCTGTCCTGGATGATGCGCACTTCCAGATGATTAAATTTTTCCTGAAATCACCGCTGATTAACCAACAGGAGCTAACCGAAATCCAGCAGCAGATAAGAGAAGTGTCGGCGACGCCGCAAAAAATGTTCATCCGTCATATCCGTCCGGTAATGCGCCGCGGCGAAATCTCGGCACCCTATCCCTTTGAGGGGGATGGCAGTAGTGACAGCGTGTTCGCTTTAGCCTATGAGCGGATGAAAGAGCTCCTGGCCCGGCCTGTGGAGCACATAGACCCGGCGACTACTGCCAGAATATTCCGGGAGATTCCAGGCCTGTTACCCAGGCTAAACGTATACGGAGAGGGGAGACATTAATGAGCGAAGATGTCCTAGAAATGCTTAAGGAGAACGTTATCCAGGGAAGAAAAACAAAGAACGATGAAGGTATTGACGAAGACCTGTCGGGAACACCGGGCGTATTGGAGTTGACCAAGTCGGCTCTGGAAGAAAATATCTCGCCGGAGGCAATCATCACAAAGGCTCTCACTTCGGGAATGCAGGTTGTCGGCGAAAAGTTCTCCACGAAGGAATACTTTATCCCGGATATGCTGGCCTCTGCCGATGCGGTGGGTGCCGCCATGGACATACTGAAGCCGCTTCTTGAGGCTTCAAACGTCGAAACCAAGGGGAAATTCGTCATAGCCACGGTAAAAGGCGACATTCACGATATCGGCAAGAACATTGTGGCTATCCTGCTCAAGGGCGCTGGCTACGAGGTCAACGACCTGGGTATAGATGTACCACCGGAAAAGATTATCAGCGTGGTCAGTGAAGAAAACCCGAATTATCTTGGTCTTTCGGCGCTGCTGACCACAACCATGACCGAAATGGACGTGGTTATTAAAGCGCTTCAAGAGAGCAGTCTTAGAGACAGGGTTAAGGTCCTCATTGGCGGAGCCGCCGTCTCTGATGATTATGCCCGGGAAATAGGTGCTGATGCCTATTGTATTGATGGCTTCCAGGCTATCAAGGTACTCGAGGCGTTCGAAGAAGCGAAGGCGTAGTTTAGATATAGTGATTTTGAAAGAAGGTAGGTTTTTATGTGCGGTATAGCTGGATGTTTTGGAACAAAAGACACGAAGACCATCAATCGTATGCTGGATGCCCTGCCCCACCGCGGGCCAAACGACCGGGGTATCCACACCTTCAATGATACTGTCTTCGGTCACACCAGACTTTCCATTGTCGATGTCGCCCTCGGTCACCAGCCTATTCTGGCCAACGGGGGCGGGGCAGGAATCATCTGCAACGGTGAAATATATAATTTCTGGAATCTCAGAGAAAAACTCGTCAATAAGTACCCGTTTACCACCAATTCCGACACCGAGGTTATTCTGCATCTTTATCAGGAAAAGGGGCCGGAATGCCTGAAAGAACTGGACGGGATGTTCGCCTTCGCCATCTTTGACGGCGATAACTATATGCTGGCGCGCGACCCCATCGGCATCAAACCGCTCTATTACGGCTATGTCAACGATAGGCTCTACTTCACCTCTGAGTTGGGAGCTATGACCCTGGCCGGTGTGGATGAGGTGCATGAGTTCCCGGCCGGGTACTATTACACCCCTAAAGAAGGATTTGTGCCGTACTACCAGATTCCGGAGATTCAAGACCACATACTGACCGATGTAGAGGAGACATGCCGGCTAATCAGAGAAACCTTTATTTCAGCGGTAAAAAAGAGACTGCTGGCTGATAAGGAAATCCATGTGGGCTCTTTCTGCAGTGGCGGCATTGACAGCAGTCTGGTAGCGGCCATCGCTGCTGACGAAATTCCCCATCTCCATACCTTTGTGGTGGGCATGATAGATGAAAACGGGGATGAGAGCGACGACCTCAAGGCTTCCCGCATCGCCGCGAAGCACATAGGCTCCACGCACCACGAGCTTATCTTCACCGAAGACGAGTATTACGAGGCGCTGCCCACCGTCATCAATAAGCTGGAAAGCTACGACCCCTCCCTGGTGCGTTGCGCTGTCCCCTGCTACTTCACCTGCAAGTGCGCCGCCGATTATGTAACGGTGGTGCTGACCGGGGAAGGCGCCGATGAATTGTTCACCGGCTATCACTACATGAAGCATTACCCTATGGATGTGCTCAACAAGGAGGCCAGGCGCTGCATCGGTAATCTCCATAATATAAATTTGCAGAGAGCCGACCGCATGGGAATGTATTTCAGCCTTGAGCTGAGGGTGCCGTTTCTGGACGTGGCCATGGTTGACCTTTCCATGAAGATTCCCCCCGAACTCAAGATTCGCGAGTCCGTGAAGGTGGGCGACAAGATAGAGAAATGGATTCTGAGGATGGCTTTCCAGGACACGGATTACCTGCCTGACGATATACTCTGGCGCTACAAGGTGCAGTATACCCAGGGGGCCGGCTGTGAGGACCTTGGCGAAAAACTGGCCGAGAGCGAGATAAGCGAGGACGAGTACGAGCGCATCAAGGCCGAAAACCCCCAGGCCACGATTAACAGTCGGGAGGCAGCCTACTACTTCAAGATATTCCGCCAGTTCCACCCTCAGGACTCGGTGCTCGGCTCCATCGGTATCTGGACCGGCTTTGATTTCGCCGAAGAAAGGGAGAAGGTTCGCGGTACCATGGACGGTGACCTCAAGCATGTACGCGAGGTAGAGGAAGAAAAGGGACACAGCAAGGTCGCTTAAAGACCGGAGTTTATATATTCCATGAAATGGACTATTCTGGGCTCCGGGGGGTGCATGGTCATCCCCAAACCACTCTGCCGGTGCCGGATTTGCCGGGAAGCCAGAAGAAAAGGGGTCCCGTATGCGCGAGCCGGCCCTTCGGCTTTCCTTCACGACGTCAACCTGCTGATAGATACCCCGGCAGAGATTATCGAACTGCTCAATCGTGCCTCCATTCGTTATGTCAAGTACCTTATTTTCTCCCATCTGGACCCTGACCATGTGGAGGGCTTCCGGGTGGTAGAGCAGATAGCGCTGGACTTCCGCACCTGGCGTGCCTACCCGGAAAAACAGGTATGTCTGCTGCTGCCGGAACAGCTAGTCGAACGCATAAGGATGCTCAGTTCTCAGTATGGCCCTATCGTTGATTTCTACCGGGAAAGCGGTTTTCTCCGTCTCAAACCCTTCCGGGAAAAAGTCCGGATTGGCGACATCGCCATAACAGCCATCCCCGTTGACCGGGGCTCCCAGCTCGCCTTTGTTTACGTCTTCGAACAGTCAGGGCACCGGGTGGTCTATGCTCCCTGTGACATCAAGCCCTTTCCCGAGCACCGGCATGAGGTTCAACAGGCCGACCTTCTGATTATCCAGCCGGGCATATTCGAAGAAGGATTGAAACACGGCTTCAAATACCCGGCGGAACATATCTCCAGAAAGACCCTCTACACCTTCGAGCAAACCCTGGAGCTGGCCACACGCCTGCAAGCCGGGAAGGTCGTCTTTGTCCACCTGGAGGAATACTGGAACCGGAGCTACGACGACTACCGTCTCCTGGAAGCCAAGCACGCAGGTATTCGCTTTGCCTATGACGGTATGCGGATAAGTGTGTAAGAGGCGAGGGACGATATCTTGGCAGCGGTAAATACCCCGCTGCCATACCTTTAAAGCGCCCGTTTATCAACACTGTCACGCTTCATCTGGGAATAACAGGCAGCAGCAGGTGTGACTGGCGTCCTTTGTCACGGTAAATCCTGTGAACGGTTGTCCGGCTGCTGCAAAGGTGAGGATGCCAGTGCATCACCATTTCCGGGTCTCGGGGCGACTCCATGCTCCCGACACTCAATTTAATACGATGCCCTTCTCGAAACACGTGGGCAAATGGCAGAAGCTCTATGGCGTACTCATATATCTCACCCGGCACCACCGGCTCTGAAGTCCTGTGCGGATGATAGGGCTGTAAAGGCGTGGACCTGCCTGTGTCCAGAGCCCGGTGCGATGCCTTCAGATAGTTAGTTCCCAACTCCAGTTCTGAGCCATACTTATCAACATCAGTTATCTTTACTATCCAGTTGGTGTCGTCCTGGTCAATGGCAGCGTAAAAATAGAAAGCGGCCGGCCCGATAACCTCCATATCTTCTGTCATCGGAGGACTCAGGTAGGACACTGACTCTCTCTTGGCCGATACGTGAAGGGGCGGCTGCACGAAGCAATCGGGCTGGTCCTGATATACCTCCGGCTCAGGGGACAGACCGCTCCAGCTGCGCAGATAGAACCTGGTCGGCTCCATATTCGGCAGGGGCCACTCTTCGGCATAGCGCCACTGATTTTCACCCGTTACATAGTACTTAATGGGTGGCTCATCCATGATGCCGGTATCATTTCCCTTCAGCCAGTGGTCGTACCACCTGATGATGGTATCGAAGTCTTCCCGCCACGGGCGGGTGGGAAAGCCGCGGGGCTTCATTATCATCTTCTTCGATGTATCTACGCCAGCATATAAACCAATCTGCCCCCGGGTGGAGAAAAAGTGCCCCCAGGTGCCCACCGAGTAAACCGGCACCTGAATCCGGTCAAGCTTGTTATAGGCTGACCTTTCCCAGTAGTATGGCCCATCATAGGGGTTCATCAGGAGGTCAAAAAAGATGGGGTTCTTCTTGGGATACTTCACCAGGTGATAGAGATTGGGGAAGCTTCTGATGTCCGGATTATCCAGCAATTCCTGTCGCCTCCGCTCAAACTCCTCCCTGGGCAGTTCCTTCATCATGGCTGATACCGCGTTATTCGTCGCGAAGCCGCTGGCTCCGCCGCGACCGTCCCACAACCCGTAGATGAACATACAAAGCACACCTCCTTGATATGCCATCCCGCGGTACATGTCTGCCCAAACCCCCGTAGGGAAAATTGCTTTCAAGTGAGGCGGCTGCTGAATAGCCACCGCCAGCTGTATCTCTCCGTAATATGAGTAACCTACCATGCCGACATTGCCATTGCACCAGGGCTGTCGGGCAACCCACTCTACCAGGTCGTAACCGTCCTCTCCTTCATACTTAGAGTGCAAACCGAGGTATTCCCCCTCCGAGTAGCCAGTCCCTCTCAGGTCCCCGATGACATGTACATAGCCCCTCGTAACGATATCATTGGTATCCCCGGCTTCGATAACCCCATCCCAGATAATGCTATTTTCCAGCGGCTGCGGCGGTAACAGCAGTTCCTGTAATTCCTTGCCGTAGGGTGATAGGGCCAGCAGTGCGGGGAACTTCCCCTCAGCATCGGGGCGGTAGACGTTAACCGCCAGTCTTACCCCATCACGCATGGGCACATAAATGTCCTTTTCCGTTTTAATGCCATATTCAGGTTGACTTATGAGTTCATGCCAGTCTTTTTTCATCTTCCCTCCTGTTAAGATTCTATAAGACGAGTAATTATACCACTAATGGCAGGCTGTTATCACACTCAGTTTTTAGCTCTTTTTGCATTTGGTTGATGGTTTTGCCCCACCCCTCGTTTCTTATCTTTTCCCACCCTGCCGCCCTCGCATCATCCGTGGCTAAGCCCGAGAATAATGCAAATCAGCGTCGCTGGCAGATAGTGGACGCATGGTTAAACATTGGCCCGCTTGCACACCCCGGTCTTTATTGCTAGAATAACCATTGGCGAGAGCCGCCGGGTTAATTAGTAAGACAACAGCCTGCTTTAGAAGTCCTGCCTGTCGCTAACCCAACGGCAACGAGGGAGCGCCTCCCGGCGAGCTGTACGCCATAAAATATTTTATGAGGAGGTTAATATGATACCGCTGCAAACTGACCTGTCCATCTTCAAAAAACTAAATCTGGATAAGCCGCCTGTGGGCGTCAAGTACCTGTTCCACAAACCGGAAGGAATAAAGCAGCTGGACAAAAGCCTGGCCCTGTGTGAGATGCTCCCGGAAGCCCAGAAAAGTAACGCCCCCTTCTACTTCACCAAAGAGAACGAGAACTGCTTCGGTAGTTCCGCCATCGGAATGGGGGGACCTGGCCCATCGCCAGCGTTCGCCCAGAGCGGAGAGCTGGGGGTTAAATTAGAACTTTTCGATGAACCTCGCGCCAATAAAAGGCTCTTCGCATTCAACCCAGGTCTGCCGGCAGGTACCGTTAACTTTGCCGTTATGGCGCCGCTGGACAAGATAACCTTCGACCCGGACCTCCTGATTATTATGGCCACGGCCAAGCAGGCAGAAATCGTGCTGAGGGCCATGACCTACTCGACCGGTGAGATGTATGAGAGCAAGACAACAACGGCGCTGTCGTGTGCCTGGCTCTACGTTTATCCATATATAACCGGCAAGATAAACTACTATATTTCCGGAATGGGCTTTGGGACGATAGGAAGAGAGGCGCTTGAGCCGGGATGGGTGCTGATATCTATACCCCATAACTGGCTGCCGACGATAGTGAAGAACCTGAAGGAAATGAAATGGGTTCTTACGGCATATTCACTGGGTAAAGAGAAGTTCATGGAGTGGGAACACGGAATACTGGAAGAGCTGGCCCGGGAGTTCCAGAATCCATAAACAAGCCAGGCGGAACAACTGCATAAAATCGTGTGACATTTTATCGACCTGTTCAGACCGTAATGGTATGAATAATGGTTAAGTTGCCGGAAACAATCGGCGGTGGTTGATTAGCCTTCGAAAAAAATTCAGGCAATCTGCCCTGAGGTGCGGTCTGGTTGCACGCCATGCCCTTTGTTGTTAGAATTACCATTGGCGAGAGCCGCCGGGCCAGATAGCAAGACCACAGCCTGTTCTGGAGGTTATGCCTGCTGCTAACCCGGTATTACCCCGTGTGTGCCTTTCCCGGCGAGCTGTACGCCAGAAAATATTCTATCAGGAGGTTAATATGAGACCGCTACAAACTGATTTGTCCATCTACAAGAAGTTCAACTTTGAGAGGTCACCGGTAGCTATCAAGTACGAGTTCAACAAACCAGAAGGCATCGAGCAGCTGGACAAAAGCCTGGCTCTATGCGAGATGATAAAAGAAGGCCAAGAAAGAGGTACTGCTTTTTACTTCACCAAAGAGAACGAGGATTGCTTCGGAAAAGCATTTTTGGGAATGATTGAATCGAGGCCAACCTCAGGTAACGGGCAAATAGGAGTCGATTTTGAAATCTTTCAGGAGCCGAGGGCTAACCGCAACATATATCCACAACAGTACCAACTGCCAAGTGGTGTCGTTAACTATGTCGTTGTCGCCCCGCTGGACAAGATAACCTTCGAGCCGGACCTCCTGCTTCTCATGGCTACTCCCAGCCAGATGGAAATCGTATTCAGGGCAATGAGCTACTCCACCGGGGAAATATGGACCAGTCGGATGACGGGTGTCGGGGCATGCACTTGGCTCTTTATCTATCCATATCTAACCGGCAAGATAAACTTCGGGATTACCGGCACCAGCTTCGGTATGAAGGCCAAAGAGGTGTTTCCCGAGGGATGGGTGCTGATTTCTATCCCCTATCAGTGGCTACCGACGATAACGCAGAACCTGAAGGAAATGAAATGGGTTCTCCCTTCATATGCTGAGGGCAGAGAGAAGTTTTTGGAGCGGGAAAAGCAGGTAACGGAAAGTATGGGCCATTAGACCTAGAACCCTGTAACCGGGCAGGGGGAATAAAAAGACGTGTTTGACGCCTATTGACCTGCTCCGGCAATAGCATCACTGCGTAAAAGTGTCTTCAGGCAGGCGGCCCTGAGGTGTGGCTTGGCGTATCCCCTGTACTCTATGGCTGGAACTAACGTCAGCGAGAGACGCTGGGTTAAACGTAATGCTTAAGCCGGCTTGAGCCGTCCTGACTGTTGATAGCACGATGTCAGCATTTGTATCTTTCCCGGCGAGCCTTACGCCAGAAAATATTTTTTTCAGGAGGTTAATATGAGACCGCTACAAACTGACCTGTCCATCTACAAGAAGTTCAACTTTGAGAAGCCACCTGTAGGCATCAAGTATGAGTTCCAGAGACCAGAAGGCATCGAGCAACTGGACAAAAGCCTTTGTTTTTGTGAAATGCTCAGGGAAGCACACGAAAGAGGAACCCCCTTTTACTTCACCAAAGAGAACGAGAATTGTGCCGGCAGAACAGCCCTGGGAATGGAGGACATCAGCCCGTCAGCGGCCAGCGGGCAGGTGGGAGGTAAAGGCGGGCTTTTTGAGGACGCACGTGCTAACAGCAGCCTCATTTACCAGGTGTTTCAGAACTTTCCCAGACCCGTCAAGGGCTCCATAAACTACGTCGCTTACGCCCCGCTAGACAAATTGACCTTCAAGCCGGACCTCCTGGTTCTTACGGCTACTCTCAGCCAGGCGGAAATCGTGCTGCGCGCCATGAGCTATACTACCGGGCAGGTATGGAAGACCCTGGCAACAACCGTATTTGCCTGCGCCTCGCTTTACGTTTACCCATATCAAAGCGGTAATGTGAATTACACCATTACCGGCTTGAGCTTTGGTATGAAGGCTAAAGAGATATTTCCAGAGGGATGGGTGCTGATATCCATCCCCTACCAGTGGCTACCGATGATAACGCAGAACCTGGAGGAAATGGAATGGGTCCCGGCGGCCTATACAGAGGGTAGAGAGGCATTTTTGCAGCGGAGAGAGCGAGCCAATGAGCAACGAGCCAGGGAGGCTGAGAACCCTTAAAAAGTAAGGCAGAAGCTTTATGTAAAGTAGACTATAATATTTTATTTCTTTATTCCCGATTGCCCGCTTACACCTAAGGCACGAATTAAGCATATATAATAAGGGGGAGGGGTATGGCTACAGACGTGGTCTATCCTTAATCAGCATAATGCTAACGTTCGTGATTCACCTTGGCTTCAATAATAAGGTCTTCTCCCATTCTGTATATCCTGCCAAAAGATAGCTTTAAAGTCTGGCTGACCTCAGCTATATTCAGCTCCCCCACGGCTTCTATGCCCTTACCCATTATTCTTGGCGCCACGATAACGACCAGCCTGTCCACCAGGTTCAGACGCAGTAGCGAGGTGATGGTCTCAGCCCCTCCCTCCACCAGAACTGAAGAGATGCTCCGTTGCCCTAATATTTGGAGGAGGTGGGAGAGGTCAACCTCACCACGCTCATCTTCCCGTGTTACCAGAACCCCGGTTCCCATCTGGCTCAGGGCGGATAATCTTTCACTATCAGCACTGGAGGCAGTAGCTATAATCGTAGGTGCTGATTCCTGATTCATCAGCACCCTGGCATCCAGCGGAATTCTCAATCTGGAGTCCAGGATAATTCTGGTCGGGTTTCTCCCCCTGGCCAGGCGCACGGTAAGCTGAGGATTATCCATCAGAACAGTGCCGATACCAACCATAACGGCATCATTAAGAGAGCGCAATTTGTGGGCAAATCGCCGGGATGCCGGCGAGCTTAGCCACTGAGAATTCCCGGTTGAGGTGGCAATTCTCCCGTCAAGAGTCTGGGCAAACTTCACGGTGACTAACGGAACACCGGTAGTCATATACTTGAAGTAGGCTTCATTTAAGGCGCGGCACTCTTCCTCAAGAACCCCCACTTCCGTATCAATGCCATGCCGCTTCAATATTTCCAGACTCCTGCCCCTCATTTCTGAATAGGGGTCTAGTGTTCCGATAACTACTTTACCGATTTGACTTTTAATGACAGCGTCCACACAGGGAGGCGTCTTGCCATAGTGGCAGCAGGGCTCCAGAGTGACATACATAGTTGCCCCGCCTGTGTTTTCCCTAGCGCTTTCTATAGCATTGATTTCAGCGTGCTTGCCGCCGTAGTGGCGGTGATAACCCTGCCCGATTATCCGCCCATCTTTAACGATAAGAGCACCCACCATTGGATTTGGGCTGGTCTTCCCCAGACCTCTGCGGGCCAGACGCAAAGCCTGTTTCATATATTCTTTGTCAAGCAAATTGTTTTAGCCTCCGTTGTTCATCATATCAGCATACAGTTACTGCCTACTAGTGTTTGCTATTATAGCCTAAAGCGTAGACTTTAACAAAGTCGTTCACCAATTCTGGAAGCCATGAATGGAATTTCTCCCCGTCACCGGGTATTTGTCATTTTGCTGCTTGCGCTGGCAAAATAAATCTGATAGAATTTGAATTTAGAAGTCATAGAAATTAGCTGAGGTTATAGGCTAGTTTAACCACTCAAGAAAGCTGAAAATGGGCCGTTAGCTCAGTTGGTAGAGCACCTGACTTTTAATCAGGGTGTCACAGGTTCGAGACCTGTACGGCCTACACTCGTT
>CAYWRT010000054.1:0-12324 GCA_964460815.1 uncultured Dehalococcoidaceae bacterium | reverse complement strand
ACGGCTGCCGGTACCCAGCTGGTAGAGCGACTCCATGCCGCACTGATAGCCAGAACAGAAATTATGGGAAGGTTTAAGAACATTAAGAGCGGCAAAACTATCATTCAAGGCTGGCCGGTGCATTATAACTATCTACGACCACACGAAGTAATCTGTGATAATACGCCTGCCCAGAAAGCAGGTATTCAGCGTCAATTAAAAATAAGAATCCGCTAGGTATTCCCGGACTACCAGTTGTGGTGGTAAGCCCAGCAACAACGCCTGCCGGTAAGTATCAACCAAAACCGAGGACAAGCCGTCAACCAAAACCGAGTAAGACCAACGTCTGCCCCCCATTGACAGCGAATATATGGAATTATATACTTTGGCAAAAACTGGCTAGCTGGCAGAAGAATGAAAGGGGGAGAAAATGGCTGATCTCAGTTTTGATGTGGTGATTATCGGTGGCGGCTGTAAGGGCTTAGCCGTAGGGGCTTATCTGGCCAAATACGGCGGCATGACGGTGGGTATTTTTGACGAAGCGCATGAGCTTGGCGGTGGTCTGGCCGGCGAGCAAGCGGCTCCCGGGTTCCAAGGCAGTCCCCATTCCTTCGCCCAAATGGACTGGTTCTACGATAATATCGCCATCAAGGGCGATTTGCCTGAGCTCTGGGAAGAGGGCTTTAAGAATGTCGGCAGGATGACCGTCACTGCCAATCTCTTCCCCGATGACACCTGTCTGGCCATCTACGGCTTCGATGTAGACCCCGATGGCAGCCGCAGTGCTACCCAGATAGCCAGGTTCTCAGAGAAAGATGCCGAGACCTGGACGAAATTCCGCAATCTATATCTCGAGCGCGTGCGCCCTGCCTTCTATGAAGAGGTGTTTAGCGTGCCACCCCTGCCTGGTGAGCCGGGCGCGGTCATGAAGGTGCTTGCTTCCGACCCAGAGGTACAGAAGGCCGGGCTTGATTTTCATATTGCGGGGATGAGCCCACTCCAGGGACTAAAGACTATGTACGAGTCTGATGAGCTGATAGTTTCTCTATTGAGGGCGAATCAAATGATGGGACTCTACCCTGACGATGCCGGGCTGGCTTTAACGGTCATATTGAACAATTTGGAGAGCTTTACTCACTCCATGATTCGAGGTGGCACCCACAACCTGACACATGCTATGCACAGGGTTCTCTATAGATATGGCGCCAGGACATTCACTCATTGCGAGGTTGAGAGGGCTATTATAGAAAACGGAAAAGCCACGGGCATCCTTCTCAAAAATGGCAGTCAGGTCGAGGCCAGAAAGGCAGTCATCAGTACCCTGAGCCCCCACCAGCTTTGTTATGACCTTATTGGACCCGACCACCTAAGTCGCCAGTTACTGATGAAGATAGACGCCATAGAAACCGACCGTACCTGCCCCACTTGGTACGAATGGGCTTTAACGGAGTACCCGAAGTTAAAAAGCCATGACTTCAACCCGGACATTGATAGCGACGAGATATATTCGGGGGTGACATCATTCACCCTGGGAGAAAAGAGTGTCACGAGTTTAATAAAGGAGGGGGCCTACCGGAAAATGCATCAGATGCCTCCAGAGTGCACAATAGTTTTCACAACGGCACCCCCATGCGCACAGTTGACGGCTGACCCAAAGCAATGCATAGCCCATTCTGAAGCCGCCGTTCCCCCTGCCTGGGCTTACCCCGAGGACTGGTGGATAAAGTTCCAGCATGACCATGCCGAATACCTGATGAATAAGTTTCAAAAATACATGGTTGATATGAACTGGGACAAGGTTGCTGGCTTTATTCCGGTAACCCCCTTCTACATAGCCAAACACCTTAAGAACATGGCACCCTCGGGCAACTGGATGATCATTGACTTCACCCCCATCCAGTCGGGTTCTTTCAGGCCGATCCCTGAGCTGGCACGTCATCGAACACCAGTAAAGAACCTCTACGCCACAGGTTCAGCTTGGGGTTGGGGAATGTCATCATTATGTTCTGCCTATACCTGCTACAAGGTCATGGCTGACGACTATGGCCTGAGAAAGCCCTGGGAGGAACAGGGGCGGCCCTATTGAGGTTTACTTATCAAAGAGAAGGAGGGAGAAGTAAAATGGTTGACAAACCCGACGTGATTATCATTGGCGCGGGTCCTAACGGGCTCGCCGCCGGCGCTTATCTGGCCAAAGCAGGAGCCCGGGTTAACGTGATAGACTGCAACCAGGAAATGGGAGGCGGACTGGCTACGGAGCTAGCCACTTTCCCGGGTTTCCTGATTAACACCCACTCTATATACCACATGATGGTGGATTTCGCCCCGCCGTATCATGATTTCGACCTTGAAAATAAATACGCCATCAACTATGTCTGGCCTGAGCTCCAGTTTGCCATGCTCTTCGCCGATGGCAGAAACCTGTGTCTCTATCAGGATGTGGACAAGACCTGCCAGTCCATCGCTGCCTTCTCGACCCGGGACGCCGAGGGTTACCGGGAGATACACCACAAGATGCAGGCCTATATGGAAGGCTACATGGGGCCGCTGACCTATATGCCGGCCATGGCCCCCCTGGAACAGATACCGCTTATGGAAAGAACGGAGCTGGGGAGAGAGCTTGCCTCGGACTCAGAAAAGAGCCCGCAACAGCTTATTGACGGGTATTTCGAGAATGACCAGGTCAGAGCCATGATGTATTATCTGGCCTGCCACTGGGGCGTGGAATATAACAGTACCGGGCTCGGCTATCTGGCCATTATCAATCTCAACCGGGCCACCAACTACCGGCTCTGCACCGGCGGCTCTCACAAACTGGCCTCAGCCCTTCAGAAGGTAATCCTGGAAAACGGCGGCCGGCTCATGGGCAGCCAGAGAATCAGGAGAATTATGGTGAGCGATGGCACGGCCAGGGGGATAGAACTGGAAGACGGAACGATAATTGAAGCTAATAAAGCCGTGGTGAGCACGATTGACCTGGGCACGACATTCCTCAAATACGTGGGTAAGGAACATCTGAATGAGGACTTTACCCTGGGCATTGAGGGGTGGCAGTGGGAGAAGTGGAGCCTGCTGGCACTTCATCTGGCCCTCAAGGAGCCGCCCGACTTTACAGCAGCCGCCACCAACCCTGACATTAATAAAGCCCTGGTTTATATCATGGGTTACGAAGGCACCCAAGACCTCATTAATCACTGGGAGGGGATAGCCAGGGGTGAGCGGCAGACAACAGGATTTACCTGCTGTTTCCCAAGCGTCCATGATTCCAGCCAGGCACCTCCGGGACAGTGCAGCGGCCTTATTTCCCAGATGGCTCCATATCATATAAAGGAGGGTGCGGAGAAGTGGGAACGCCACAAGTTCAAGTGGGGACTCATCGAAGAAAGGGTTGAAGTCCTGCAAAAATATGCTCCCAATATAAACAAGGATAAAATAATATGGGCTTATGCCACTACCCCGTTGGGCACCGAGAGGAAGTTCCCGGACATGATTCAGGGCTCTTACAAACAGGGAGCCTATGCCAACCTCCAGATGGGCTATCTCAGGCCCAATTTCGAGTGCTCCAACCACCGGACACCAATAAAAAATCTTTATCTTGGGGGAGCTAATACCTATCCTGGCGGTATGGTAACCTTTGGCTCAGGCTATCTGGCGGCCAATGCCATAGCTGAAGACCAGGGGATTGAGAAATGGTGGCCTGAACCAGAATGTGTCACCAGGACACGTGCGGAGGGAAGACTATGAGAGTCAGGTCAACCGGGCTAGGCAATACGGAGATGGTGACCAGAATTGATACCGTCAAGCGGTTGGACGGCCACCTGCTCATGACTATGGTGTCAATAGAGCCGGTGAGGTGGCGTATCAGGATAGCCCTTAACTACCGGGACATCCTCAGGATAGTCCGAGTAGGTATTTTTTCTATCCTAATTTATCTGATAACAGGCCTGGGAACGATATTCAGGTCACCACCAGCGCCATCTAATTATTAGATAGAAATCAAAGGGATACCGTCAGTCCATCGTGCTGAAACCCTCAGCCAACTGGCATCCTACGGCAGGGCTATTCCCTGAACATTCCGTCAGCTTACACGCCTATTGTAAGATTAGTCAAGGAACACCGCCGTCGAGAGCTTCCTGCCAGGAAATCTCAACTTGTGACATTAATTGGATTCAACTACGGGACATAGTCATACGCCCGCTTGACTTATAAGCATGTGGAAAATTAAAATAAGCAATACCAATCTATCAAATGGAGGCATATATGAAGAGCCGTTCAGTGTCAGGGGTAAAGGTGGTAAAGAGTGCCTGTTCGCTCTGTTTCTCTTGCTGTGGTATCTTACTGCACGTTAAGGACGGAAAGCTGGTTAAGGTTGAGGGCATGCCCGAGCATCCCATTAGTCGAGGCCGGCTCTGTCCCAAAGGAGCCTCTCTTATAGATTTCGTGTATTCTCCTGACCGCATCCAATACCCCATGAAACGAGAAGGTAAGGAATGGAAGCGTATCTCCTGGCCGGAGGCTTTGGACACCATCGCCGATAAGCTTCTCAAGATTAAGCAAGATTATGGAGCCCGCTCTCTGGTCATATGCAAGGGCTTGACCTATTACATGGGAGCACGGGCAAATGCGCAACTGGTACATCGCTTCGGGGATGTCTACGGTACCCCCAACCATTTCATGGCAGACAACGGGTGTTTTCGTACCGGTGCTGTAGCCCGGATGAGAATTCTGGGGGCGTCTGTCTTACCTGATATAGAAAAATCACAGTGTGTCGTGCTGTGGGGACACAATCCTCACGCCTCTTTGACCTACCGGGCCTGGTGGGCTATTCCAACCGCCAGGAAGAACGGCGCCAAGCTCATCGTTATTGACCCTCGCCGCATCCCTCTCGCCCGGGAGGCGGACATCCATGTCCAGCCCCGCCCCGGCAGCGACGGAGCTTTAGCTCTGGGCATGATAAACGTCATCATCTCTGAGGGGCTTTATGACAAGGGCTTTGTCGATAAATGGACAGTGGGCTTCGATAAGCTGATAGACCATGTGAAAGCGTTCACCCCGGAGGAGGTAGAGAGGATAACCTGGGTGCCGGCTCACACCGTTGTCGATACCGCCCGGATGTACGCCACCACCAGGCCGGCCTGTATTGTCCCGGGCTACGAAACGCCAGACCTGAGAGCCGACGGCTTTGCTCTCTGCCGGTCTCTGGCCATTCTCCAGGCTATCACTGGAAACTTCATGGTCCCCGGAGGCCTTAAAAATGTCCCCAGGTGGGAAGAGCGCTCGATAAGGCTTATGGATAATTTAGAGGAGGACTGTCTGGGTGCCGATAGATTCCCTCTGTGGTGGGAGGGAGATGCCCGGGAACACGGCGAAGGACAGGCCACCATGATACTGGATACTATGCTGAGCGGCGAACCATATCCTGTCAAAGCCATGATTGTCACCGGGGCGAATCCCTTGAGCGCCTGGCCAAATACGGAGAAGTCGGCAAGGGCTTTGGAAAAGCTGGATTTACTCGTGGTTATGGACCCGGTCATGACTCAAACCGCCGAGAAAGCCCATATAGTTTTGCCGGCGGCTACCTTCGTGGAGAAAACGCAGATGTGCCATTTCCACTGGGAAATCCATGGGATGCCCTATGTCCAGATGCGGCAAAAGGCAATCCAGGTGGGAGAGTCCTGGTCCGATGCTAAATTCTGGATTGAGCTGGCGAAGCGAATGGGCTATGCCGAGTACTTCCCCTGGAAGGACGAGCTGGAGGTCTACGATTACGTTATGGAACCCATGGGGTTGACAGTATCGGGCCTTCTGGAAAAGCCAGAAGGCGTTTTCTACGGTGAGTGCGACTATAATTTAGATGAGCAGAGGGGCTTGCAGACCCCGTCAGGTAAGGTGGAAATCTTCTCGGAGTCCTTGAAGAGTGTCGGGGCCGACCCCCTTCCGTGCTATCAGGAGCCGCCGGAAAGTCCCCTCAGTACTCCGGAGCTAGCTAAAGAATATCCCCTCGTACTCACTACTGGCGCGCGGGTGCCGGAGTATTTTCATTCTCAATTGAGGGGGCTTCGCCGGCTACGCCGCCTTCGCCCTGAGCCTACCGCCGAAATAAATCCGGACACGGCTGCCAGATACGGCATCGATGACAAAGACATGATAAAGGTGGAGACCAAAAGGGGAGCCATTCGTCTCAAGGCCAATGTAACTGAGGATATCGTTCCCGGGGCGCTTAGCATTAGCCACGGCTGGCGTGAAGCCAACGTAAATATCTTAACCGATGACGCCCCCGCTGACCCCGTGGCCGGCAACCCTTCGCTTAAGGCTATGCTGTGCCGGGTGACCAAGGTTTAGCGGAACCAGCTATGTGTGATGACACCCTGTAGCGGTTCGTTGTACAATCTCTTAAAGAGTATGAAACAAAATTTTACAGCGAGGCCGCTATTCCTCCTAGCTGCGTGCTTGATAGTTCTACAACAAAGCTATAGATTGATTCTTCAATTGGCTGCAAGCCGGGGTCTGGAAAGAGATAAGTCTATTCTCACAACCTGGCACACTTGCAGGACAGAAAAAATTATCGGGAAGGTGGTAACTGGGGAAGCATGAGGAGCAATTTGCTAAGAGGTAGTAGAATATTGGTCATTGGCGGTGCTGGCTTCATCGGCTCACACCTTGTAGAGGAGTTAATAAAAGAGCCGGTTAAGGAAATCGTTGTGTACGATAATTTCTGCCGGGGGACAAAAGAAAACCTGGCCGGGGCACTAAAAGACCCCAGAGTCGAGATTTTCGAGATTGGTGGAGATATCACCCAGGTTGATATTTTAAATGTCGCCATGAAAGATATGGATTACGTCTTTCATTTGGCGGCGCTATGGCTTCTTCAATGCTACGAATACCCCAGAGCGGCTTTTGAAGCAAATATTAAGGGCACGTTCAACGTATTAGAGGCTTGTGTGAAAAATAAGGTCAAAAAACTCATATACTCCTCATCAGCATCCGTTTATGGAAACGCAGTTGAAACCCCGATGACTGAAGACCACCCCTTTAACAACCGCACATTTTATGGAGCCACCAAGATTGCAGGGGAACAGATGTGCCGAGCCTTTTATGAAAGATACGGGCTGGACTATGTAGGACTCAGGTACATGAATGTCTATGGTCCGAGGCAAGATTATCAGAGAGCTTATGTGTCCGTGATTATGAAGATTTTAGACCGGATATCACAGGGATTAGCCCCCATAATCTATGGCGATGGTTCCCAATTGTATGACTTTATCTACGTAGGGGATGCCGCCAGAGCTAATATTTATGCCCTTAAGGCAGATGTTAAAGATGAGTGCTACAACATAGGTATGGGGATAGCGACCACTATAAATGAATTAACCCGGTTGATTCTGGAATTAACTAACTCTGAGATGAAGCCAGAATATGAACCCCAAGGGCAAACCTTCGTAACCCGCCGAATCGGCAGCAGCCAAAAAGCGGAAAAGGAGCTTGATTTCAAACCAGAAGTAGAACTGCGAGAGGGACTAAAGAAGTTAATTGAGTGGAGAAATAATGCCATTCAAGGGTACATTTGAATTCGGCCCACAGAGAGATTGAGACCGGTCTGGAAGGCGCTTCGGGAGCACGACAAGGCACACCCGGGAATCGGGATTTGAAGCTCGAGTATCATTGACCGAAGGTCTGGTAGCGACCACAGAATGGACGCGAGAACACCTTACGTTCATTGATACCCGCGTTGATAAGCATCGCAAACACATGGCTAAGGAGGTCCAGATGAAGAAACAAGGTATATTAGTAACGGGTGGCGCCGGTTTTATAGGCAGCCAGTTGTCCGAAGCTCTTCTAACGGAGGGAGCAGGTGTTGTCATTATAGACGATTTCAGCCATGGGTCTATGGCCAATCTGGAGCATATCCGAGATAAGGTTGTTGTCTTGGAGCATGATATCTCGCAAGGCTTTTCTGCTCTGGCGGAAGTGGTGAGGGAGTTCACGTTTGATGGCATCTTTCATCTGGCCTGTTATCCGCGCTCGTTGAGTTTAAAGAACCCGTTCAGAGATTTGGAGGTTAATGCTAAGGGAACGCTCAATATCCTAGAGCTGGCGAGGTTAAGCAGGTCAAAGATGGTATTCACAAGTAATAGCGGCATATATGGTAACCCAGAATATTTACCGATAGATGAAAAACATCCTGATAAACCAAGTACGCCGTATGATGCTAACAAGCTGGTATCGGAATACTACATGAAAATATACCATCATATCTACAGGATACCCATAGCCATATGCAGGCTGGCTACTGTCTATGGGGAGCGGCAAAGGACAGAGCCCGGATGGAAGCCGGTAATAGCAGAATTTGCTACAAAGGTTCTGCAGGGTGAACAGCCAACAATTTATTGGGATGGAGAGCAAACCAGAGATTTGATTTATGTGAAGGATGTGGTTCAAGGGTTAGTGAAAGCTTTCCGTTCAGAAGATACTGAGGATGAGATATTTATTCTCGGAACTGGCACTGAAATTTCTATTAACGAAATTTTTAGAGTGGTATGTATGGCCTTAGGTAAGCGCGTAGAACCCAAAAGAGCAGAGAAGACTGCGGGTGACATACGCAGGATGAAGTTGTCCTCTGAGAAAGCAGGGAGAACATTTGGATTCAGACCGGAATACAGCTTAGAGCAGGGTATAAGAAACTATATGAATTGGTTAAGGTCTCAGTAACATGGGTATATAGTCGGCACTGCGAGTTTAAGCTGGTCGCTTGTGGCCAAGACAAATACATTTAGAGGACAAACGACGTGATTACACCGGTGTGCCCGAAATGCCAGAATACTCTTTTGCGTAAAAATGATGGATATCAATGCACTGAAGGCGATATGAGTTTCTTTAATAATGACTTTCTTGTAGAATGGGACTCCCCCAATTTTGATATGTGGAAGAAATTACAGGAGCATGGTATATTGAGTTATAACATTGACCCTGTCAATAATTTATCGATTGATTATGGGCGGCAGGACGTAGAACATTTTATGCTGTCCTGTTTGCCACTTCACCTGGTCATTTGCTAGACGTTGCTGCCTCTTTATAAGAGGTTGGTGTGAAGAATTCGGGTTGAATATTTCAAGGCTAAACGTGGAAGAAGCCGGTATTACCGTAATCGCGAGGAAAAATTGAGATGTGCGGCATAGCTGGTACCCTAAGTCTAAACCAAAAGCCTATTGAGCCTTATGCCATTAAGAAAATGTGCGATGTAGTCGCCTATCGCGGTCCTGACGATGCTGGCTATGCCCTCTTTTCAAAGAGGAATAGCCGGCGGGAGCCGGCCAATCTTTGGCTTGAACTGACTGATAATGACTTTAAGCACAAGAATGTCCACCTGGCCCCAATAGAAAGCGATTATGCCCGACAGGAAATAGAAGCCAGTAATTGGCACCTGACTCTGGGGCACAGGAGGCTGACCATTATTGACCTCACGCCCAAGGCCCACCAGCCGATGTCTGACCCCGGTAAAAGTGTCTGGATTATCCACAATGGCGAAATATATAACTTCAAGGAATTAAGGGGTGAACTGGAAAAGCTGGGGTACTCCTTCTTCTCGAATTCTGATACGGAAGTAATAATCAGTAGCTACAAGCAGTGGGGGATTGACTGTATCAAGAAGTTCAACGGCATGTTTGCCTTTGCGTTATGGGATAACCGGACAAACAGACTATTCCTGGTCCGTGACAGGTATGGTATCAAGCCTCTCTATTATCACCTCAAAGACGGCGTCCTGGTTTTTGGGTCAGAGATAAAGTCCATCCTGCAAAGCGGGCAGGTAGTAGCATCGGTAGACCCGGGGGCACTAAACGAATATTTTACCTTTCAAAATATCTTCACCGACCGTACCCTGTTCAAGGGTATCAGGCTGTTGCCAGCCGGTAGCTATGTGGAGCTTGACCTGAATTTAGAGCAGATAACCAGTTTGCCGATTAAAAGGTACTGGGACTATCACTTTTCTCACCAAAGGTTCAAGCTATCGCAAACCGAGGTGGCGGAGGAAATCCGGCGTCTTTTCATACAGGCAGTTACCAGGCAGCTTGTTAGCGATGTGCCTGTTGGCAGCTATCTCAGCGGCGGGATGGATACTGGCAGCATAACGGCAATTGCCAGGGAATATCTCGGCAGGATATGCACCTTTACCTGCGGTTTTGACCTATCGTCGGCCTCAGGACTGGAACTGGGATACGATGAGAGGCAATTCGCCGAGTTTATGGCCAATCTCTTTAAGACAGAGCATTATGAGGTGGTGCTGCATGCCGGGGATATGGAAGCTGTGATGCCCGAGCTTATCCGGCACCTGGAAGACCTGAGGCTCGGGCAATGCTACCCAAATTACTATGCGGCTAGATTAGCCGGGAAGTTTGTCAAGGTGGGTCTCTCTGGAGGGGGTGGTGATGAACTCTTCGGCGGGTATCCCTGGCGGTATTATCGGGGTATAAATTCCAAGAATAGAAATGATTACCTGAGAAGGTACTATGAATACTGGCAACGCCTGGTAACTGATGAGGAGAAGAGGGAGCTTTTCCAGCCCGGAGTCTACCAAAAAATCAGAGATAACGATACCTTCAGTATATTTCGCTCTTTTTTCGATGAGGGCGACCTCGACCCCAAGGACAATGAGGAATACATCAATGCTTCCATGTATTTTGAGATAAAGACCTTCTTACACGGCCTGTTCATAGTCGAAGATAAGATAAGTATGGCTCATTCCCTTGAAACTCGCGTTCCCTTCCTAGATAACGATTTGGTTGACTTTGCCACCAAGATACCGCCCAGATATAAATTGAATAACCTGGGTGAGATTACCAAGATGGACGAAGATGAACCTGGGAAACTCAGGAAGTATTATCAGACTACCCGAGACGGGAAAAACATTCTGCGTAAATCCATGGAGGGGCTGACACCAAAGGTGATTCTGGAAAGGGAAAAACAAGGGTTCAGTGCCCCTGATGCCTCCTGGTTCCGTGGTGAAAGTATCGAGTATGTCAAGCAGTTGCTGCTAGACCCCAAGGCGCGGATTTATGACTATCTAAAACCGGCCTATGTCCAGCAGCGCCTGGAAGAACATGTGTCAGGAAAGTTCAACCACCGCCTCCTTATCTGGTCACTCTTGAGCTTCGAATGGTGGCTAAGAATATTTATGGAGAAACAAGACATTTAAATACAATGAAGCCTACATTTTATTCTTAATTAGGAGATTATTAAAATACCGTTAGATAGAAATTGCCTTGAATACCGGATAACTCAGGTCGCCAGGCATTTCTGATAAACATACCAGGTGATGGGACACATATGAATGAATATAACCTTCTGGCTGAAATTATCGCTTGTCCGGTTTGTGGTACCGGTTTATCAATCAACGATGGGGATACCCGGGTTATGTGTCGCGGCTGCAGGTCAACCTTCATCAAAGGAAGTTACGTCTGGAACTTTATCCCCACGGATATTGATTGGTCATCCCCGCTGTGGTCGGCCTGGCAACAACTGCAAGCAAACGGTCTGGTAAGTTATCAGTCAGACCCCGAACATAATTTGGCCGTGGGGGCGCGTGAAGACAGCCAGTCCTTTGCCCTGTTCTGCAATTGCAGTGGGCTCGTCCTCGATGTTGGCTGTGGACCGCAACCATGGCCCTCCTATTTCAGACGCGCTCAAAGAACAACATATGTGGGTATTGACCCTCTCGTAGAGGATATCCCTGGTGATTTCATCAAACTCAGAGCTTTGGCCGAATTTTTGCCTTTTCGTACTGGCGTTTTTGACCACGTTCTTTTTGGCACATCTCTGGACCATTTTGTGGACCCGATTGCGGCATTAAAGGCAGCGGCGAAAGTATGCAAACCTGCCGGGAAAATAAATGTATGGTTAGGTGAAAAGAGTACGAACGCACCTGGGCCTGCGGTTTCGCCAGAATGGTATCGCCGACTGTCGAAACCCGATTTAGCCGAGGATGTGTTTCATATCAAACGATTGAGCGTGAAAGTGTTTGCCGACCTCGCTGTAGCCGCTGGCCTGACCCTCATCCAAACCGAAATACATACCTTGGATAACTATCGGACAAACTATTTCTATCGCTTGAAAACCGGCCGGTAAGCCCAAGTGTTTTTGCTGCCGGGACACCTATATTCATTGGTATATACCAGATACCAGAATGGTTGATATTTTTAAGACAGGCGGGAAGTAGAAGTAGTGGGCGCCGGACCTGTTGATTACCGCTGAAAATGGATTTAAAATAATAGCATGACTAAAGGGAACGTTGATTACCATTTTGAAGATTTCACCGAAGCCGAATATCGCCGGCTACTCGGCCTGGTGAAG
>CAYWRT010000053.1:0-12384 GCA_964460815.1 uncultured Dehalococcoidaceae bacterium | reverse complement strand
TCTATGAGGATAATCAACTGGAGCAGCTGGACCTTGAGACCGAGATTGATTGTGCTGTGATGGGCGACGCCTGCTATAAGGTTATCTGGGATGCTGCCGAAAAGAGGGTCAGGGTGACCGCCCCCGATGTCCAGGGCATTTATGCCTGGTGTTCCGGGGATGATGCCTCACGGGTGTGGCGAGTGGCCTCCAGATATAGCCTCTCCGCCGGGGAGGCCGAGCTTCTCTACGGGGTTAAGCCAAAGGGCCAGACGGCAATTATCGTTGAGCTGTGGACAGAGCGGGACTTTGAGCTGTATCTGGATAATGTACCGGTGGAGGCCAAGCCCAACCCCTACGGCTTTATCCCCTTTATTATCTACCCCAACCTGCGCCAGCCCAAGAAATTCTGGGGCGTGTCTGATTTGCCCCAGATAATGGAGTCGCAGAGAGAGCTTAATCGAGCCATGAGCCAGCTGTCCCGCATACTGGAATTATCCGGGAATCCCATCGCGGTGCTGGAGAACGTGGAGGAGTCCGAGGATATAGCTATCAAGCCGGGCGCCGTTTGGAACATTCCCGAAGACGCCAAAGCCTACCTGCTCGACCTGTTGCAGGGCGGCGGTGTCAACCTGCATATCAACTATATTGATTTGATTTATCGGGCTCTGCACGATTTATCCGAGTCGCCCCGGTCTGCCTTTGGCGGCATGGAAAGGGATTTATCCGGAGTAGCCCTTGAGATTGAGCTCCAGCCACTGCTACAGAAGGTCAGAAGAAAGAGAATCATCCGGACCGCCGCCTACAATCGCCGCAATGAGATGATTGTCAGGCTTCTGGCAAAATACCGGGGTGAAGACTTTGGGGAAAACCATATGAGGGTGGTCTGGGGGCCGGTGTTGCCCAAGGATATGACGCGTAAAGTGAGCAGCGAGCAGGTAATGGTCCAGACCGGGATTCACTCCCGGAGGACAGCCATGGATGAGGTCGGCGTCAGAGACCCCGACTATGAGTTCAAGAGGTGGCTTGAGGAGAGGGAGTCCATTCTCAAGATGAATAAAGAGCTTAACACCAGGTCTGCCAGGAGCGGAGCGAGAGAGGGAGCTTTACTATCTCAGGCAGAAGGCGTTGAGGAGTAATCAGGAGGGATGATGGTAACGGAAAAAGAACGTGAAAATGCCGAAGAGGTTGAGGCTGCCGGTGACGGGCTTGACGAACTCAAGCAGCAGAACGAAGCCCTTACCCGGGAGCTTGCGTCCAGGGATGCCATGATTACCAGGCTTGAGCAGGCGCTGGCTGGTAAAGATAGCGAGATAGCTGCCCTGAAACAGGCTCTAAGTGAGTCGGAGCGGAAGCTGGCTGACCTCGGCGAGGCTCTGGCTCAGTCGGTAGCTGCCTATAAGGAGCTTGTGGTTCAAGCCAATCCCGGGGTGCTGGCTGACCTGATAACCGGGGATACCGTTGAGCAGGTGAACGAGTCTCTGAAAAACGCTCAGGCTCTTGTTGACCGGGTCAGGCAGGAGATGGAGGCGGAAGCCTCCAAGATAAGGATACCCGCCGGTGCTCCGCAGAGGGCGCCACTGGACCTGTCGGCTCTCTCCCCCCGGGAAAAGATACAGTATGCCATCGGCGGCCGTTCATCCTGAAGGAACCGGGATTCGAAGGATGAGACACAAAGGCCGAAGAAGAAACTATATATGCAGGAGGTAATTGAATATGGCTTTACTTTTGGAAGAGGCAGCCAAGCTGTCCAACGATATGCTGCTACAGGGGGTGGTGGAGACCATCGTCAAGGACTCGCCGGTTCTCCAGAGGCTTCCCTTTGTTGAAATCGTGGGTAATGGCCTTACCTACAATCAGGAGAAAACCCTGCCCAGCATTGATTTTTATGATGTCGGTGATGAGTGGACGGAGTCAACGCCCACATTTGAGCAGATAACCGCCAACCTGAAGATTATGGGTGGTGATGCCGATGTTGACAACTTCCTGAAGTCCACCCGCAGCAACATTCAGGACCTGGAGGCGGCGGTTATTGAGCTGAAGGCCAAGGCGCTCCGGGATAAATTTGAGGAAATCTTTATCTACGGAGATGCTACCGATAACCCCAAGCAGTTTGACGGTCTCAGAAAATTGATTAATACCGAATCTGCCAGCGACCAGGTAATCGCCATGGGGGCTACCGGGGCAACCCTTACCCTGGCCAAGCTGGACGAGCTTATTGATGCCGTCAAGGGCGGCCAGCCCGATATGCTGCTGATGAGCCGCCGCTCAAGGAGAAAGATTAATGCCCTGGTCAGGGCGGCTGGCGGCATGACCGAGACTGACCGGGACAGGTGGGGTAACTTCGTCCAGCTCTGGGACGGCGTGCCTATTGGCGTTAATGACTGGATACTGGATACTCACACCGTGGCGTCGAGCCTGGAGACCGCAATCACCGGCGGCACCTGCTCCACCATATACGCTGTCCAGTTCGGGGAAGGGGCTCTCTGTGGCCTGACCAGTCCGGGGCATCTCCAGGCTGAGCCGGTTGGTCCGCTGGAGAACAAGGACGCATCAAGGACCAGGGTCAAGTGGTACGTGTCTCTGGCGCTGTTCAGCGCGGTCAAGGCGGCTGCCCTGATTGGCGTCAAGGACTAAGAAATTTTGCATAATTAATGTTTTATGAAGGGGGAGGTGCCAAACTGCTTCTCCCTGAGGAGGTAGAGATGGAAAAACTGGAACTAGCCAGTTGGCTATGCCGGTTCCGGCTCAGCAAGTATCACCAGGATATTGAGCCTTACCTGGGCAGAGAAGACGAATTTCACCGGCTTTTTGTACCTTACGAGGTTATCGAGGGCGAGGGCAACTGTTTGCTCAACACCGGCATTGACGAGGTATGGGATTTGGTAACCGGAGCTTCAGCGAATCACTTCAGCAATGCTGATGCCCAGATTGGCGTTGGTGATTCTAATACAGCAGCTGATGCTACTCAGACAGACTTACAGGCAGCTACCAACAAGACATACAAGGGCATGGAGTCTGGCTACCCGACATCTACCAGTCAGAAGGCTACCTTTAAGTCGAGCTTCGGAGCCAGTGAAGCCAACTACGCCTGGGAGGAGTGGGTGGTCAAGCAATCAGCGAGTGCTATCTGCCTCAACCGTAAGGTCGAGAGCCTGGGGACTAAATCCACAGGTACGTGGACTCTTGAAGTTGATATAACGCTATCGTGATGATAGATGGACTGGGGAGAGGATGTCCGGGAAGGCCATCCTCCCTCGTCACACAGGAGCAGTTATGCCTGAAGTTATAATATATCCACCATTCATAAATACTGATTTCGACAAGCTCTGTGCTGTGTATTCATTACTGGAGCAAATGCGTCTTGAGCATAACAGGCAGCATGATATATACGCTTCTAACCCGAGCCAGTACAGTGGGCAGTGGTTCGAATATATAAAAAGGTTTAGAGAGAAACAGCGCCCATTATTGCTGGAGCAGAACAGGCTTAGAGATGCCATAAGGAGAACAGTATATAGTGATGAGGAGTGGAGGTTATTAGCCAGCACCCAAAATACTGATATGGGGGAGCCGCTCTGGGGCAACCGGGAGATTCTCAAGAAGCAGAGCACTGAAGCTACCTCGATACTTCTTGACCAGTTAAAGGCTGTCAAACTCGATTTGTTACCACCTCAAAAAGAGGCTGACCCTACAGAGGATTTTACGACTTATACCGAAGTAGACACCAACAGCCGTTACACCGTTACCGCAGGCAAGATAACAATCACTGGTTTAACGGCTGATGATTCAGGGCAATATGTCTATGCCGATAAGGGTGTAGACCACTTCGGGGACTTCGAGCACAAATATCAGATATGCTTAACAGCCTGTACATTAAATTCAACGTACCTGTTCCTCTGGGCATTGGCAAATTCAGTTGGGCAGTATGACCAGGCTGGTGCCATCTACTTTTACTATAACGATAGTTGGCTTGTCGTGTTAGAGGTAGGCAACGGCTATGATTACTGGTCTGGTGGACAGTTAAACGTTGATTACTTTGTAACGACACAGAGAGATGGTACCGCCTTTACTTCTGAAATAAGAACAGGCTCACATACAGGCATATTACAGGATACCCTCTCTTTCACCTGTGGTACTGCAGCATTCAGGTACATATATGGAACCTGTGGGTTTGATTTTGACGAGCCGGGAAGGGTGGTTTCTGGCTACGTCCAAGACCTTGATATAGGGGAAGGAGCTACCGAGAAATCCTCTGATGACTCAGGTAACGGAACTGACACCAGGGCTTCAAATAATCCCTTCGCTTCCCTGTCCAAGTCTGAGACTGGTTCCGGGGAAGAGGGCATTCCGACCCAAACGGCAATATTGGCAAGAAATGAATCTGGCTCCGGTGTGGATACCTTGACTTCCCTTCTTGGTTCGCTGGTTAAATCGGATTCTGGCGGTGGTCTGGATTCCAGGCTCTCATTCCTCGCTGGCCTGGAGGCAATAGATAGCGGTAATGGCATCGATTCGTTGATGGCGTTACTGGTAGACGTCCTTACTTCTGAGATGGGGAGCGGCGTTGAACAGGGCCTGTTATCGTTATTGTTATCATCTTCCGAGTCCGGGGCCGGGGCAGAAGCGGTTGTTTATTTATTATCCGAATTATTGAAGGGTGATAGTGGCTCCGGTGTTGAGGGTATTTCCGGCAGGGGCCTGGTTTTACCTGATTCCGGGACTGGTGTTGATTCGTTATCAGCCTTATTAGCGGCTGTCCCTGGTTCGGAGGCGGGCAGTGGTATTGAACAGAGCTTACTCTCGATGATTGTGGCCAAATTTTCTGCTGAGACTGGTTCAGGTGTGGAACTGGCTGCTTTGATTACGTTGCTGGTCTCAGGTGATGGAGGAACTGGCTCCGACCTCGGCAGGTTGCTGGCGAAAGCCGTCCTGGGCAGTGATGGGGGCAGCGGTCGCGATGCCCTGAAGGTACTGGCAGGGAAGGCGGGCTCGGATGTAAGGTTGCCTGGCCGCCAGGGTCAGGTGAGAATGCCATCCAAGGGGGTGAATTTATGAATTTATCTGAGATGATAGGCTTGGTCAGGAAGGATTTGCACGATGAGGATAGTGGTAATTACCAGTGGTCAGATGCTGAGCTCACCAGGCATATTGACCGGGCGGTGAGGGAGCTTTCCGAGAGGGTGCCATTACTGGCTAAGGCTACCCTGCCCACTACTTCAGGCTCGAGGGAGCTTGATATATCCGGTATCTCTGACCGGGTAATGGTTGAAGCCGTGGAGTATCCGGTAGACGCGTCCCCGCCTAATTATCAACGGTTCTCTATTTGGGGGGATACCCTGCTCATAATAAGCGGCAGCGAACCCAATGGCTCTAACTGCTATGTCTACTACGGTGCTCTACACACCCTGGATGCCAATGGTTCGACTATCCCGGTCAAGTATGAGGATATGGTCGCGGCCGGGGCTTGTGGCTATGCCGCTATAGAGTGGGCCGTCCACGCCATAAACAAGGTCAATGTTGGGGGGACGATGACACCCAGGGAGTTCAGGCTCTGGGGAGGTGAGAGGCTGGGAAGCTTTCAAGAAAGACTGAAGAGGCTGGGCCGGCGACATAGAGTTAGAAGCCAACAGTTTTTTAATTCCGATTGATGGCGGCAGAAGATGAAAAATTTATATAAAGCTCTCTGGTCGAGGCTGGGTGGTCGTCCCTGGACCTATATATTGCGGGATACCTGGCACCGGCTGGAGGGGCTGTGGATTATCGGTCTGGTAGCCATCGGGGCCGGGCTCGGGCACTGGCTCTGGGATTTAATCTTCTGGTTTCTCCTGGTCTTTGCCCTGGGCTACATCGCCGGGCACATTTTCTGGGGAACCAGATATATTCCCGGCCAGCGGGTTGATTCAGCTCAAGACCAATCAACTATGAAGGTAAAGTAATGAGAAACCTGACATCATCGCTATTAGCTGCCCAGAAACGGGCGACGGCGACTCCCTATGTTAAGGTAGAAATTAAGAACAAGATTGCCGGGGTGGTCAGGTATGACTGGTCCAGGCTTTATCATGGCTCGGAGGCCGACTGCTTTCACGCCCTGACCATGGCTGGTGACGGCTCTCTCATTCGGGCCAGGATAACACCCCCCGCCGATTCCCGGAAGCTCTACCGCCAGCGAGTGGCTGACCCCGGCCCCGAGAGCGACTTCAGCCAGTGGAGCTATACCAATCAGTATAATGCCGTCGCCGTGGCGGCGGCTTCCCTGGGGGCTGAGGTATCTATATTCTGGATAAATCTCAGTCGGGAAATCAGGCGGCTCAAGAGTACTGACTGCGGTGCCAGCTGGGGCAGCCCCGAGATTATTGACTATTCGCCCTCCACCGCCATTGGCGGCCTGGCAGCCGCCTATAAACCGGGTGGGGACCTGGCCATTTTCTTCGCTGACCAGTCTACATTATACATTAAGAAGCACATGGGCGGAGCCTGGCAGACAAAATCAGCCTGGGATAAGACTACCGGCGATTTATCCGGTGTTGCCTGTGTCTATGATGCTGACTGGAACCTGCTGGTTACCGGGGAGGATACATCGGGCAACTTCAAGCTGTGGAGCCTCATCTATGGGGATGGTGGTGATGCCGCCGCCGGTAGCTGGTCGGAACTGAAAGAGATGGCCTCAGCGCCATCGGGTGGTGACTTCGAATATCGGCAGCCGTTCCTGGATAAGCCGGATATCTACCGGTGCTTCTTCGTTGAAAAATTTGCCGGCAATGAAGCCTATAACCGCCCCTTCTGGTCGCATTCTGTCCTCGGTGCCAGTTTCATTGGTAGCCTGTGGCGGGAGCCGGTGCCCTTTAATCTGTCCTCGGAATATGGTCTGGCGGTAGCTCACTACGGCGATTACGGCTGGCTGTCATGTCCGGCTGGAGTGTGGAGGGCTGAGCCCGCTGCCCGGAGCCTTGACCTGACCGCCGACGTTATTGGGGTCAGGCAGGAGCTGGGCAGGAACACGGGCAGGTTGACTGTGGAACTGAGGAATGATGATGGGCGGTATGCCTCACCGGGGCAGGGTGACCTGGCTGTCCTTGACGTCGGCTGTCAGTTGGACTTCAGTCCCGGGTATGTGACCGCCGCGGGCAGTGAGTCCAGTGCCGGGCAGAGTTTTTATTTAGAGTCCTTTGAACATACGAGTTCTGGCGGTAGTGCCAGCCTTATTCTTCATGCCCGGGACGGATGGGGGGCGATAGGTGACTGGAAAGCCAGAAACCAGTTCCGGTGGAATAAAACTTCTGATGACATGAGTGTCAAAGAGATTATTGCCTTTGTGCTGGCCAGAGTGGGCTTGAAGCTGGAGGTTAAATCCGGGTCATCGGTGATAACCGGCTTTTATCCCGATTTTACCATCAATCCCGATAATGACGGCGGGACGGTTCTTCAGAAGCTGCTCTCCTTTGTTCCCGACGTGTTGTTCATTGAAGGTAGCAATGCGTATATCGTTAATCCCTTGTCGTCAGATAGCCCGGTATATAGCTACGGTGATGAGCACCAGATACGGGAGGGCCGATATCAGCAGGGAGTATGGAGGCTTAACCGGGTGCAGGTGGAGGGATATGATGCCGGCAGTGAGGAGTTGATTATAGCCGATGGCTTCGCCTGGGATGAGATAGACCGGCTCTATGACCGGCTGAAGCAGGTTGCTGACAGGAACCTGGGCACGGTGGCCGAGGCCCAGCAGCGAGGGCAGGCTTATTTGAGGCAGGCCGAGGTAGAGGCGGCTGGTGGCAGTATCCTGGTCCCGGTCAACTGTGGTCAGCAGTTGTACGATGTCATTGATGTGACTGATGTACGGGCCGGGCGTGATTCGCAGAAGCAGAGAGTAACAGGCATGGTGCTGCTTTATAACCCTCCGCGGGGAGAATACAGCCAGCGTTTGTGGCTGGGAGCAGTCTAGGCGTTGCTTAAAGGGGGCGATATAGATGAAGCTGAAAAAAGCGGTATTGAGGAGTTTCAATTCCGGCAATTATACGGCTACTGTCCGGATGGCCAGCAGCTACAAGGTTTATCTGGAGGATATTGCTGTGGCCAGGAATCTGCCGTCGGCGCAGATGATTGCCGGCCGCAAGGTGGCCGTCGTCTTCTTTGATGAGCATAATCCGAAAGAAGCGGTGGTGGTGGCTGTTTATACCTGATTTCAGGCCAGTTCGCCTATGAAGGCTTTAAGACGTTCCGTCAGACTGTCTTTGAACGCGTTAAATTCTTCCTTGGTTACATATTCCCCGGCGGGCTTACCCCTCTTGTTCGTACCACGGATAATAGAGGGCAGGCTCCTTTGTGCGGCTTCAACAATGGCTCGGGCCTGGTCATTGGCTACCAGTTTGTTCAGTATCAATCTGAGATTGCGCCGGATGGTCTCTTCATTTATGTCCAGCTTAGCCGCCACCTGCTCAATGCCGTTGCCGGCGGCAATGCTGTCTAAAATCTCGGTCTCTTTGGGTGACAGGCTGGCCAGCAGATTGTCAAGTTGTTCGTTCAGGGCGGCCAGGTCCTCAAATTCGACCAGGGCTCTGGAAGCCAGTCCCGGTATCAGCAGGGCTTCAATTATGGGTTGGCTACCCTGGGCGATTACCCTGATGATATCGAGCAGATATTCAGGGTCGGTGTCTTTGGTCAGGCAGGCGCTGGCGCCACTCATCATTGCGGAGAAGAGTTGTTCCTCGTCACTCTTATCTATAGTGAGAATAACTGAGACTGTGGGGAAATTCCGCTTGATGCGGCGGGTTATCTCGGGGCCATTGAACTTGGCATGTTGCATACTTAGAATAGCTATATTCGGCGGATTGGCTTCAATAAGGGTAAAAGCCTCTTCGTTACTGGTCGTCTCACCGATAACCTCAAAATCATCCTCACCCGAGAGGATGAAGTGGATGCCCTCCCGGAAAAGGACCTGCGGGTCTGAAAGAAATACCTTTAATTTTTCCATCTGCTCATTTTCACCATGAGTATAATACCAGTTCTCTAATTCAAATGTAGCATAAATTAATAAAATACCGCCTTAACAATTATAAAGATTTCATAAAGATATCGTAAACGAAATATAAAGAATAAATCAGCCGGCGGTAGAGGTCAATTCTATACGTGGGGTATAAGGGATGGGCTTGTAGCCGTTTAGGGGGTATTCAGCGACTGGCTGGTCGGATAAACTTGTAGCCGAGGCCGTGCTCGGTAACAATGATATTGGGCGATTCGGCATTGTCTTCGAGTTTCTGTCTGAGGTGCTGGATGTGTACCCGGAGCAGGTCTCTGGCGTCAACGTAGGTATCTCCCCAGACCTTGGTGAGCAGACTCTCGTGTGATAGTATGCGTCCCTCGTTCCTGATTAAATGGTAAAGCAGCTTTCTTTCCGTGGAGGTAAGCCTGACTGGTTCGCCGCTCAGTAAGACCTCATTGCGGGCGAAGTCAACCGATAGCTTGCCACTGGTGAAGGGGCGTTCTTCTTCGGTTACGGGGAGTCCCTGAGCACGGCGTAAAACGGCTTGCACCCGGGCTATAAGCTCAATGTGGCTGAAGGGTTTGGTGATATAGTCGTCGGCACCCAGCTCCAGACCTTTGGCTATGTCGGTATCCTCGCCTCTAACCGTCAGCATCAGTACTGGCACCTCGGAGAAGCGGCGTATCTCCCGGAGGACCTGGTAGCCGTCTATGTCAGGTAGGCCGATATCCAGGATGACAACATCCGGGCTCTCGGTTTCCACAAGCTCCAGTCCCTTGTTACCGCTGTCCGCTGAAACCACGGTGGTGCCGCTCCAGCGTAGTTGAAAACAGAGAGAGACAACCTCTATAATTCCCGGGTCATCCTCAATAACCAGAACCTTCATACTGCTCCTTAGTGCTCCGTCGCCTGTTTCCTGGCATCCAGCGGCAGGGAGAAAGAAAAGGTGCTGCCTTTACCCGCTTCACTGACCACCCATATTTTGCCTCTGTGGAGTTCCACCACCTGTTTAGCCAGGGCAAGCCCCAGGCCCAGTCCCGGGTGGCGTTGCCTGTCGGCACTGAGGCGGCTGTAGGGCTTAAACAGGCTGGCTTGCTGCTCTTGGGAGATACCGACGCCGGTATCCTGTACCTCTATCACCAGTCCGTTATCTTGTTTGCGGGCTCTTAGAGTGATATTCCCCCCCCTGGGGGTGAACTTGGTGGCGTTCGTCATCAGGTTGAGCACCACCTGCTCAAGTCTCTGTCCATCACCGTGAATGATGGGGAGGGAAGCGGGCAGGTCCATATTCAGCTTTTGCTCTTTACCCTGGATTATCGGGCTAATTTGCCAGCCTATCCCTTGAAGTAGTGACCTCATATCTACCGGCTCAACCTGTAGCTGGATTCGGCCACTACCTGTCTTGACAATATCCATGAGCTCGGCCAGTCTTGTGTCCAGGGTATTGGCATTGTGGATGATAGTTTGAATTAGCTTCTGGTAAGACTCGTCTCCGGTGACTTCAAGTTCCTCAGCCAGTAAACCGGCGGCAGCAATGATGGATGTCAGGGGCGTCTTAAGCTCATGGCTGAGGGTATCAATAAACCTCAGCCATTCTTCCTCTTTAGTTTCCATAGGGGGGTTATTCTTCCTGTGCCTTCACTTACGGGCAATGGCTTTAATTAGAATTTAGCACTTTTCTTGTCGGGCATCAAGCATCCGGGGTCAATGATTGGGACTTATCTTCGCCCTCCTCTTTGGCCATACCTCTGGCGACACTCTTCAGGAGGCTGAGGATGCCGATGACGGCGCGCTGCACCTCAACTGGCTCTTCAGCCAGCATCTTGGCCACGTAGGTGTCTAAGCGTCGGGCAGTGTAGCGTGAACCACTCTCTTCAGCTAAATCGGTGGTGTGGGGGGAGAGAAAGCCGGCGAGGGTAAAAAGTTCATCTTCATCAAAGCCAAGAGGCTTGGCGATTTTACGCAAAATACGTGCTGATGGGAAACGTTCACCCCTTTCTATGCGTCCGAGATGTGATGAAGACACACCTGATACCGCAGCGAGCTCTTGCAGCGTCAGTGGCACCGTTATTCTCTGCTGCTTGATTATTCTGCCTAAATCATTATTACTGTATTCCATAATAATTAATTATAATTTGCCAAATGGCAAATGTCAACATCTTCTGGTGTTAATCTTGGTCAATTTGTCCATATTTGTACTTTTATCTTGGTGCAGGAAGAGTATCTTGACGAGGCGGGGTGCTATTTATATAATGATGACGGCTGTAAAGGGCATGTTTTGATTGAGTTAAAGCTGGGGCACGTATTTTGAGAGAGCCCGTCTCGGCTTTTTCATGTGTTTAAGAGGAGATTTGGGCAAAATGGTCGGGAGCTATGATGTTATCATTGTTGGCGGTGGGCCCGCCGGTATCTTTGCCGCTTTAGAGCTGTCGCAGGCGGCTGACCTGAGGGTTTTGCTTATAGAGAAGGGTAAGGATATTGGTGAGCGCCAGTGTCCGGTGCGTGATACCGGTAGTTCCTGTATTGAGTGTTCACCCTGCAACCTGGTCTGTGGTCTGGGCGGGGCGGGCGCTTTCAGTGACGGTAAGCTGGTACTTACTTCGCGGTTAGGGGGCCAGCTGGGGGAATATATTGGCCGGGATAATGCCGAGGTCCTGATTAAATATGTTGATGATATATATCTCAGATTTGGGGCTACTCAAGAAATTTTTGGCGTTAGCAATGCTATTGATGAAATAAGCCGTAGGGCTGGACAGGCGGGATTACATCTGATACCAGCGCTGGTTCGCCACCTGGGGACGGAGAACTGCTATTCGGTGCTCAAAGCTATGCAGGAATACCTTGTCCCGCAACTGGACTTCAAGCTTGGTGCCATGGCTTCGGCGGTGCTGGTAGATGATGGCGAGGTCAGGGGTGTTGAAACTGATGACGGGGAAAGCTATAGCTGTCGTTACCTGATTCTGGCACCGGGTAGAGAGGGAGCCGACTGGTTATCCAGAGAGGCCAGCCGACTTAATCTAACCATGCATAACAATCCTATTGATGTTGGCGTCAGGGTAGAGGTGCCGGTAACAGTAATGGAGGAATTGACCAGCGTGCTGTATGAGGTGAAGCTGGAGTTCCTGTCGAAAAGTTTTAATGACCGCATCAGGACATTCTGCATGTGTCCGGCCGGCGAGGTTATTATGGAGTCCACCGGCGGCTCTGACCCGGTGGTTACGGTTAATGGGCACAGTTATGCTGGCTGGAAGAGCCGCAATACTAATTTTGCTTTGCTGGTAAGTACCGATTTCACCAGACCCTTTCATGAGCCTATTGCCTATGGTAAGTATCTGGCTAAGCTGGCTAACATTCTTGGTGGTGGGGTGCTGGTGCAGCGTCTGGGTGACCTTCTGGAAGGTCACCGTTCCACTCCGGAACGCATTAAA
>CAYWRT010000052.1:0-12400 GCA_964460815.1 uncultured Dehalococcoidaceae bacterium | reverse complement strand
CCGCCTCAGCTACTATTGGCCTGGTTGACCGCATCTTTACCCGCATTGGCGCTAGAGAGGACTTAACCGCCGGTCAATCCACCTTCATGGTGGAGATGGTGGAGACGGCCAATATCCTGAATAACGCCACGCCGCGCTCGCTGCTCATTCTTGACGAAATCGGGAGGGGCACCAGCACCTATGACGGTCTGTCTCTTGCCCGCGCCGTTGCCGAATATATCCATAACTATTCCGGGCTCGGCGCCAAGACCGTTTTCGCCACCCATTACCACGAGATGGTGGAGCTGGCAAGCTTCCTGCCGCGGGTGAAGAACTTCAACGTGGCGGTGGTTGAGGAGGGGGGCAGGGTCATCTTTCTGCACAGGATTGTGCCCGGCGGCGTGGACAAGAGCTACGGCATTCACGTGGCGCAGCTGGCGGGACTGCCCAGGTCAGTATTGCAACGCGCCCGCGAAGTCCTTGATGAACTGGAGAGCAACAGCCGGGGTGCCAGGCCCTCGGCGAAGAAAAAGCTCAAGGAGCCGGTTACGCAGATATCCCTCTTCGGGCAGAAGTCGCCATTAGTGGATGAACTGGAGAAGCTGGACATTAATTCCCTGACACCCCTGGAAGCCCTGAACAAGCTCTATGAGCTACAGAAGAAGGCGGGGGAGAGCTAGTGGGGGTTACAGATTTGTAGTAAAATATATTATAGTCTAAATTCTTTTGAAGAAAGGAAAACAGAGATGAAAATTTTAGGTCTTTCAGGCAGTCCGAGAAAACAGGGAAACACCGCGGCCCTGCTGGAAGAGGCGCTCAAAGGGGCGAAACAGGGGGGAGCCGAAGTGGAACTGTACAGCGTGTCCGGTAAAAACATACAGCCCTGCGATGGTTGCTGGGGCTGCATGAAAACAGGGGAGTGCCACATCAAGGATGACATGCAGGAGCTATACGGCAAGATGGCAGAAGCCGACGGCATCATCTTCGGCACCCCGATATACTTCTACTCCATGGGAGGCCAGATGAAGACCATCATCGACCGGACAATCTCGCTGGGCCCGGGGAGACGCCTGGCCAACAAGGTGGGTGGCGTCGTCGTTACCTGCGGCAGCCTGGGGCTTGAGGCTGCCTTAAAGGATTTGTATTTCTTTATCGTCACGCGCCCGATGATTCCGGCCAACTTCGTGGCCGCCTATGTCGGCCCGGATGGTTTGACGCAGATGGAGCAGTGCCTGAAGGCGACCCATAACCTCGGGCGGCAGATGGTGGCGCTGGCCGCCAAGAAGTTTGAGTTCCCCGAAGAGTTTATGGGGCGCGCCATCGCCTTCGGGACACATACGAAATAGGGGAGTACTGGCTGGTAATTGAATATTGAAGGGGGGAAGGGTGAGGACTAGAGTAGTCCCCGCCCCCTCGCTGCTTATCTTTTCCCACCCTCCACCCTCTAAAAATCTTAGGATTATCCGGTAGTTATTCCCCAATCCCCTGTTTCGTTGCTGGACCACTTTGGCTCTTAACAACCTCTTGTGCCCAACCGGCGGCGCGCTCCAGTTCTCCCTCTTTCAGCGGGCCTTTCGTGCCTTTGACGAAGAAGGCTTCGGGAAGCAAAATGAGAACGCCGCCCTTCTTTTTCAGGCTGCTGGCGATTTTTCCTGCGGCATAGCCGAAGACGCCGACCCATTTCGCCGATAGTCTGGTATCGAACGCAGCCACATTGACACCTTTAATCGCAGGCTTCGAAATTTTGTTAAGGAAGTCTCGCATCTCCGGTGTCGGTTTGCCCCCCTGGGTCGGCGCACCGACGATGAGGAGGTCAACCCCTTCCAGTTCGGGAGGATGTACTTCACTCGCATGAAGCACCTTAACATTATCACTAATAGCTCCACCGATAGCTCTGGCAATCTGCTCCGTATTCCCGTAGACAGAATCGTAAACCACTAAAGTTTTCATCTCTCACCTCCAAAGTAGCCTATAGTATACAATCTATTAGCGAGAGTCACAAGTGTCTTATCTTTTCCCACCCACCGCCCTCGTGGCATTCAAGGCTATTTCCTTAATTCTCTAGCACGCCGCCCAGTTACATCTTCCGTTTATCCCGTTTGCGGGTTAAGCCGTTGATGGTGCGAGGGTGGCCGGGTGGGAATAGATACAACCGAGGGGGGCGGAGAAAAATCTCTAGCTCTCTGCGGGGTGGTAGGAGGCGGGGCGGCGTACCGCCAGGACGAGGGGTATGGCCAGCACAACCAGGGCCAGAATGATAATAAATGCCCAGTGATAGCTATTCATGGAATCATACAGGTACCCGACCACAAGGGGACCGGCGGCGGCCCCGATGTGCTGAAAGAGACTGGCCATGCCGAAGATGCTGCCGTAATGAGCCATGCCGAAGCTATTGCTGACCAGCATTGACATGGTCGGCATCCAGCTGCCGATGCCAAAACCGACTATGAAGGAATACAGCCAGACCATTATCGCGGGCGAATCGGCATCAATATTGATGAATATTAATATACCCAGCGCTGTTAAACTCAGGCCAACAGTGCAGGCGAACTTTGCCGATATCCGGTCACAGAGCCAGCCGAAAAAGAACACACTGACGGCACTCATAATAGAGCCAATACCAATAGCTGAGGCGGATATGCCTATCGGAAAGCCCATGTCGGTGAGGTGGGGAAATGCGTTCTGCACCACACCCAGGTGGGTATGGTTGAGCATAACGGAGGCTGATATCAGCCAGAAGGCTGAAGTGCCCAGCGCCGCTTTCAGTGCCAACCCTTGGGAAGCCGAGGTATTCGCTTCCGCCGTGTCAGCTAAATCGGCGGTTTCCATACCGTCGGGGAAAAGCCCCATTTCCGCCGGCCTGGTCCTGATTACCGATAATGCTAATGGTATAACGAGTCCTCCGGTAATCACGGCCATCGCTAAATAGGCATGGCTCCAGCCGAAATTGGGTATCAGGTAAACGGCGACCAGAGGCGCAAAGATAACCCCGCTGAGACCCAGCCCCATTGACATTATGCCTATAGCCAGGCCCCTATGTTTGACGAACCAGTGTGACACAACGCAGCTTGAAGTAACCTGGCCAACGGCGGTAAGCCCGACACCGATGACGGCATAGCCAACATAATAGTGCCAGAGGCTGCTCATTTGACTCAGCAGGACGAATCCGATTGCCGCCACCAGAGCCCCCAGGGGAATGACCCTCTTCGCTCCGTAGCGGTCAACCAGCCGGCCAGCAAAGGGCGCCGTTAAGCCGGTGAACAATACCAGAATGGTAAAGGCAGCCATTATCTCCGTCCGGCTCCAGCCCAGGTCTGCCTGAAGAGGTGTCACGAAAAGGCTGAAGGAAACCAGGCTGCACCCGGCACTGATGATGCAGAATACAAAGCAGGCTGCCAGTATCCAGTACCCGTAAAAGACCCTTGGCTTCCTCACCAGGCCATCCTTTCGCGTTGCTTCTCCAGGCAATTAAATGGGGAGTATCGGGCACAGACATTCCGGGCAGGTGTTCATAATGTATGCTCAATACAGTTTACATTTAAAACCAGCCGGTAACAACCCCCTTCGGTAGATAATTAATGGAAATAGCGCTATCATAGAGCTTGAAATGAATCGTGTTTGGTGATAAAGTTTATACGGTGTCAGAAGTGTCATTGAATAAAAACTATGGAGGTAGCTATCTTCCGAAGGCGTTCCGGAGATGGCTTTTTTATTGCTATGGCAGACAAGATTAAACTTACCATTGACGGACTTGATATAGAGGTTGAAAAAGGGTCTACGGTGCTACAGGCGTCGCAGAATGCCGGTATCTATATTCCTACCCTGTGCTATCACCCGGTTTTACCCGCTTATGGTGGTTGCCGGCTGTGCGTGGTGGAAATTGAGAACATGCGCGGCTTTCCTACCTCATGCACCACGCCGGCGGCTGAGGGCATGGTGGTGAGGACAAATACATCCCGGCTTCAGAAATTAAGGCGGGACTTCTTGCAGCTTATCCTGACGGAGCATCCCAATGCTTGCCTCACCTGCCACCGACGGGAGCGCTGCGAACCCTACGATATCTGCCTGCGCCACGTTGCTGTCACCGAGCGCTGTGTTAGCTGTCCTAATAATAACCAGTGTGAGCTGCAACGCCTGGTTGACTATATAGGGATTGGGGAGACGCCTCTCCCCTATAAATATAAGGATTTACCCATAGATAACAGGTCCCCCCTTATTGAACGCGACTATAATCTGTGCGTCCTCTGCGGGCGCTGTGTGCAGGTGTGCGAGGAGGTGAGAGGCATAGGGGCTATCAGCTTTGTCAAACGCGGTATTGATACTGTTGTGGGCACGGCGTTTAATCGTGCCCTTCAGGATTCGGGATGCCGGTTCTGCGGAGCTTGTGTTGAGGTCTGCCCTACCGGAGCCCTGATGGATAAGGAGGCCAAGTACCGGCCGGATTATGACCATGAGTCAGTGGCGGTACCCTGTAAAAATGCCTGCCCGGCGGGAATAAATGTACCGCTCTATGTTTACCTTATCGGTGCCGGCAGGTATCAGGAGGCGCTGGCGGTCATCAGGGAAAAGGTCCCTTTACCGGGGGTGCTGGGGCGGGTCTGCATTCACCCCTGTGAGGAAGCCTGCCGGCGCGGCGCCCTCAATGAGCCTATTTCTATCCGATTTCTTAAGCGGTTTGTCGCTGACCGTGATAATGGTGAGTGGAAGCAGTTTTCCCGGAGGTTGCCCCCGACGGGTAAGAAAGTGGCCATTGTCGGCTCAGGACCAGCCGGATTAACGGCTGGCTATTATCTGGCGAAAGCAGGGCATTCGGTTACCGTATTTGAGCAGTTCTCCGAGGCTGGTGGGATGATGCGTGTTGGTATTCCGGACTACCGTTTACCGAGAAAAGTGCTGGATGGTGAAATCGAGGAAATAAAGAGTGCCGGGGTTGATATAAAGCTGAACACCAGGGTGGAATCGGTTGACTGGCTCTTTGAGCTGGGTTATGACGCTGTTTTTCTGGCTCTGGGGGCGCACCGCGGTATGGCTCTGGGGGTTGAGGGTGATGACAGCCCGGGCGTATATGACGGCGCCTCATTTCTGAGAGAAGCGAACCTTGGTGTGAAGGTAAATATAGGGAATAAGGTGGCCGTGATTGGTGGCGGCAACGTAGCTATAGACAGTGCCCGTGTCGCCCGGCGTCTGGGCGCTAAGGAAGTGGATATCATCTATCGTCGCACCAGAGCCGAGATGCCGGCCAGCCCGGAGGAGGTGGAGGCGGCACTGGAAGAAGGAATTAATATCGTCTTTCTGGTAGGACATGTCCGGGTAAGCCGGAAAGATAGACGCCTGAGCCTGACCTGTACTCGCATGGAGCTTGGCGAACCCGATGCCAGCGGGCGGCGGCGGCCGGTGCCGATAAAAGGGAGTGATTTTACCACGGACTATAGCGCCATTATTGGCGCTATCGGGCAGACACCGGAGGTCCCGGCTGAATTCAAGGTGAAAACAGGCAGAGGCAATACCATTCAGGCTGATGCTGATACGCTGGCTACCAGCCAGGCCGGGGTCTGGGCGGGTGGTGATGCCGTTACCGGACCGGACTCGGTAATACGGGCGATTGTGGCTGGCCGAAAGGCGGCCAGCTCCATTGATAAATATCTCGGCGGCGATGGCATTATTGATGAGGAGTTAACTCAGGAACGACAGATTAGCATGTGCGCCGGGATGGCGGAAGAGGACTTTGCCAGCAGGTTCCGTGTTGAGATGCCATGTCTGCCCCCAGAAAAGGTGACTGATAATTTCACCGAGGTAGAGCTTGGTCTGACCGAAGACGGGGCGGTGGCTGAGGGCAAGCGCTGCTTCCAGTGCGGCGTCAGGCTGCAAATATATCCGGCACCACGGCCACCGGTCGGGAGCGAGTCCAGGACAGGATACCTGAAAAAAGCAGGGTCGTTAGTTTAGACTTTCAACCAACCTTTTCTTCTGCTTTATCCTTGCCGCTATCAACGAGATGATTATGTCCGCCTGTTTAAACCATGATTGTTAAATGATATGATGGTATAGTATGAACGCAGGTGTAAGTAAAAGGGTTACGTTAATTGTTACCGCTACAGCCCAGTTTCTTTTACCCTTTTTAATGTCTTCACTGAATGTAGCGCTGCCTTCCATAGGAGATGAATTCGCCATAGATGCCGTTTTACTGGGGTGGGTGGCTACTTCATACGTTCTGGTTACAGCCGCGTTTTTGGTCCCGTTTGGGCGGTTGGCTGACATATTCGGCAGAAAGAGAATTTTTCAGTACGGTATCTATATTCATATTCTTTCGTCTTTGCTTTGCCCCTTGTCCAACTCCGGCTATTTGCTTATTGTATTTCGGGTCCTTCAGGGCATTGGTGCTGCCATGACGGGTGGCACCGGAGTGGCCATTCTAACGTCGGTATTCCCCGCCCGGGAGCGGGGAAGAGCCCTCGGGATATCTCTGGGGGCAGTGTATCTGGGGCTTACGCTAGGGCCGTTCCTAGGCGGGGTTCTGACCGAGCACCTGGGCTGGCGGAGCATCTTCTTTATGGCGGCCGCCCTGGGTCTGGTGGCAATTGGTCTGATTTTCTGGAAGCTGAAAGGGGAGTGGGCTGAAGCCAGAGGGGAGAAGTTCGACCTGGTTGGTTCCATAGTTTTTGTCCTTTCACTGGTAGTGGTAATGTACGGCTTTTCGGTACTGCCGACCATAACGGGAATAGTCCTCTTTATTCTGGGCGCATTAGGTTTGTTTTCCTTTGTCCGGTGGGAAGCAAAAGTAGCCAGTCCCATTTTTGACGTAAGTCTTTTCCGGAAGAATACAGTCTTCGTTTTCTCCAACCTGGCGGCGCTGATTAACTACAGCGCCATTTTTGCGGCGAGTTTCCTCATGAGTTTCTATCTGCAGTATAATAAGGGTTTTTCTCCGCAGACGGCCGGCCTGATTCTGATGGCTTCATCCGTGGTCATGACGATTCTGGCGCCGGTGGCTGGCCGGCTTTCCGACAGGTTCGAGCCAAGGAAGGTGGCTGCCACCGGGATGACATTATCCTGCGTGGCTCTGGTGCTTCTCTGTTTCTTAACTGAAGGGAGTGCCGTGTGGTACATTGTGACCAGTCTGGTGGTATCGGGTCTGGGCATCGCTTTTTTCTCGTCTCCCAATACCAATGCCGTTATGGGTTCTGTGGAAAAGAAGTATTTTGGGGTAGCGTCGGGCACACAGGGCACCATGCGGACCAGCGGGATGATGCTGAGCATGGGTATTGTCATGATATTATTCTCAATCTACATCGGGAGAGCCCAGATTACCCCTGAATATTACCCGGCTTTCCTGACGAGTATGAAGGTAGGGTTTGTCATCTTTGCCGCTCTTTGTTTCGGCGGTATATTTGCCCAGCTGGCTGGTAGAAAGGCAAGACAGGAATAAAGGATGGACTGATAGTGGCCTAAGCACCGTACCCTGCCTGAACTCTGCTTTATCGGGGCGCTGTCAGCGGGGCGGGACTGTCTGTTTGTTTAATCCAGGGTGTTAGTTGATATGGAAGATGTTATGAGTGCCGGCGTAAGTAAAAGGGTTACCCTGGTAATCGTCATAATAACCATGTTCGTGGCTTCTGTTATGATGTCTGCCGTGCAGATTGCGCTGCCGACGATAGGGAAGGAATTCGCCATGGAAGCCGTTTTGCTGGGCTGGGTTATCACCGCCATGACTTTACCACAGGCAGCGATCTTGCTCGCGGCGGGCAGGTTAGCCGATATATATGGCCGGAAGAAGATTTTTCTGTACGGTATGGTGCTCCTTACGGTTGCCTCCTTCCTTTGCGCCATGGCCCACTCGGCTGTCGCTCTTATTTCCTACCGGGTTCTTCAGGGAATAAGCGGCGGTATGGTATTTGGCACTCAAATGGCTATTATCACCTCGGTCTTTCCCGGTGAGGAAAGAGGCAGGGCTCTCGGGATATCGGTATCGGCGGCATTTTTAGGGCTTTCTGCGGGGCCGTTTTTGGGTGGGGTTATGACCCAGCACCTTGGCTGGCGGAGTATCTTCTTTCTGACCGCATTTCTGTGCCTGGTGACGGTTGGACTTATTTTCTTGAGGTTGAAGGGGGAGTGGGCTGATGCCCGGGGGGAGAAATTCGACATTGTCGGCTCCATAGTCTTTGGCATTTCGATGGTGGTGCTGATGTATGGTTTCACCGTACTGCTGACCACGCCGGGCAAGGTCCTCGTTATACTGGGTATAATGGGTTTGGTGGCTTTTGTCCGGTTGGAGGCGAGGACGGATAGCCCGATTCTTAACCTGGGCCTCTTTCGCAGGAATACTGTCTTTGTTTTCTCCAACCTGGCCAACCTGATAAATTCTTGCTCCGCTTTTGCCGCCACTGTCCTCATGAGTCTCTACCTGCAGTACAGCCAGGGCTTTTCCCCGCAGACGGCCGGTATTATTATGCTGACTCAGCCAGTTGTTATGGCTATTTTTTCGCCGATTGCCGGCCGGCTTTCTGACCGGGTCGAACCGCGAATGATTGCCTCTGTCGGGATGGTATTTATCTGTGTAGCCCTTTCGCTATTCGTTTTTCTAACTGAGACAACGGCTCTGGGGTATATTATAGCCAGCCTGGCTATCTTCGGTTTTGGTTCGGCTATTTTCTCATCTCCCAATTCCAACGCCATCATGGGTTCTGTGGAAAAGAAGTCCTTTGGGGTGGCATCGGGTACACAGGGGACTATGCGTTCTTGCGGGCAGATGCTGGGCATGGGTATTGCCATGATATTATTCTCAATCTACATCGGGGAAGCCGCCATTACTCCTGAGTATTACCCGGCTTTCCTGACGAGCGCCAAGGTGGGGTTTATCATCTTTGCGGCTCTTTGCTTTAGCGGCATATTTGCCCAGCTTGCCGGTAGAAGGACAAGACAGGAATAAAGTACGGACTGATAGTTTTATCAGCACTATATTCTGCCTGAGCTCGGCTTTATCGGCGGCGCTGTCAGTGGGATGAGAATGTCTGTTTGCTTAAATCAGGAGTGTTAGGTGATATGGAAGAAGGCTTGAGCGCTGGCGTAAGTAAAAAGGCTACCCTGGTAATATGCGTTATAACCCACTTTCTTTTGGCTTCCATGATTTCTGCCGTGCCGGTGGCGCTGCCCACGATAGGGAAGGAATTTGCCATAGAAGCCGTTTTGCTGGGCTGGGTTTCCAATGCCATAAACTTGGCACAGGTCGCGGTCTTGCTCCCGGCCGGGCGGTTAGCCGATATATATGGCCGGAAGAAGATTTTTATATACGGTATGGTGCTCTTCACTGTTTCGACTTTTCTTTGCGCCATTGCCAACTCGGCTGTCTCGCTTATTTCGTATCGACTTCTTCAGGGAATCGCGGCTGGTATGGCAATTGGTACGGGAGTAGCCATTATAACCTCGGTATTCCCTGTCCCGGAAAGGGGAAGGGCTCTCGGGATGGTTATGGGGGCAGTATATGTGGGGATGTCGGTGGGGCCCTTTTTGGGTGGGGTCCTGACGCAGCACCTTGGCTGGCGGAGTATATTCTTACTGGGGACATTCCTGTGCGTGGTGGTAGTCGGCCTCACTTTCTGGAAGTTAAAAGGGGAGTGGGCTGAGGCCAGGGGGGAGAAATTCGACCTCATCGGCTCCATAGCCTTGGGGATTTCGCTTTTGGTGATGTTGTATGGCTTGACCGTACTGCTAACTGCGCAGGGAATAGGACTCTTTATTCTGGGTCTGTTGGGTTTGCTCGCTTTTGTCTGGTGGGAGGCGAGAACGGATAGCCCCATCCTTAACCTGAGTCTCTTCCGGAAGAATCCAGTCTTTGTTTTTTCCAATCTGGCGGTAATGGTCAATTATGTGGCTACTTTTAGCGTAACCTTTCTCTTGAGTCTCTACCTGCAGTATATCAAGGGGTTTTCACCGCAGACAGCTGGCCTGATTTTGATAACGCAGCCAGTTATTATGGCTATCTTTGCGCCGATTTCCGGTCGGCTTTCTGACAGGGTTGAAGCCAAGAGAGTTGCTGCCATCGGGATGGTGGTTAACTGTGCGGCACTTTCGCTTTTCGTTTTCCTTAATGAGGCAACGGCTACGGGGTTTATTATAGCCGGTCTGGCTATCTTCGGTTTTGGTGTGGGTATGTTCTCGTCTCCCAATGCTAATGCGGTGATGAGTTCCGTGGCGACCAAGTTTATGGGGGTAGCGTCGGGTACACATGGCACTATGAGGTCATGTGGGGTAGCCCTAGGTATGGCTATTATTATGATATTATTCTCAATCCACATTGGGGAAGCCGCGATTACTCCTGAATACTACCCGGCTTTTCTGACGAGTTTGACAATGTCGTTCATGATATGTGCGGCTCTTAGTTTCGGCGGCATATTTGCCCAGCTTGCCGGTGGCAGGGCCAGACGGAACTAGGGACGGATTCATAATTTCTTGATAACCTGAATCCATGGTTGTGACCTCGTTGCACCATATTTTCTGCCACTGCGCTTTCCCCGGCATACATGCTAAAATAGCTATATTACGCCACTGAGTTTGGGAGCATCCTGTGGAAGGTCTGAATATTGGTCTTGACCTGCTCGTTGTGTTGGTAATTGCCATAGCTGGTGGCATGCTGGCTCGCTGGCTGAGGCTACCGATTATTCTGGGTTACCTGGTGGGGGGTATCGCCATTGGTCCCTACGGATTCGGACTGGTTCAAGAGACAGAAACGATAGATGCCCTGGCTACCATCGGCGTGGTTCTCCTTCTGTTCGCGATAGGCCTTGAGTTTTCCCTGAAGGAGCTTTTACGGATGGGCAAGATTGCCATCCTGGGTGGCATAGCCCAGATAGCACTTACGGCGGTGGTCGGCTTTGGCCTGGGCAGGCTGGTGGGACTCAGTATGCTCGGGGCGATATTCTTCGGCTTTATTATCGCCCTGAGCAGTACTATGGTGGTGCTGAAGCTTCTGATGGAGAGGGGTGAGCTTGATACCACGCATGGTCGCATTATGCTCGGTATTCTGCTGGTGCAGGACCTGAGCGTGGTGCCCATGATGATTATTCTACCGGCTTTTAGTGGCGAGGTGGCCGAGTTGTGGGTGACTCTGGGTTGGGCCGTCCTCAAGGCGGTGGTCTTTCTGGGCGCCATGCTGGCACTGGGCGTCTGGGGGCTCCCCTGGTTCCTGGGGAAGGTGGCCGGGCAGCGCTCCCGAGAGCTTTTTCTACTGACGGTGGTCGTCCTGTGCCTGGCGGCAGCCTTCGGCACATATTACTTCGGGCTATCGGCAGCTTTTGGTGCATTTGCGGCGGGTCTTTTAATCAGTCAGTCCGGTTATGCCCGGCAGGCTTTTGCCGATATTCTCCCCCTGCGTGATACCTTTGGCGCCCTTTTCTTTGTCTCCCTGGGCATGCTGGCCAATCTGCATTTCGTGAGCAACAACCTGGCGGATGTTGCCGTGGTGGTGGTGGTGATAATGGTGGCCAAGTTCGTCATCTGCTCCCTGATTCCCTGGCTCTTTGGCTACAGCTACAAGACGGTACTCATGGTAGGTACGGGGCTGATACAGATAGGGGAGTTCAGCTTTATTCTGGCTATGATGGGAGTGGAGTCTGGCATCCTCTCGGAGCGCCTGTATTCTCTGACGATTGCCGCAGCTATCATTACCATATTGCTGACTCCGTTTGCGCTGAGTCTTAATTCGTTCGTTTACCGGAGGTTGAGTCAGAGGGAGTGGTTGGCGCAACGGTTTGCCGGGCGGGTTGAGCCGGAATGGCTGAGCCAGGAAATGGAGCTATCGCGGCATGCCGTAATCTGTGGCTATGGTGCTATTGGCAGCCGGGTGGCGGCGGTTCTGGAGAGGCAGAAGTTCTCCTATCTGGTTATTGAGCTTGACCCCCAGATTATTTCCAGACTGCGTGCCCGGGGCATCCCCTGCATCTACGGGGATGCCAGTAACCCGGAGATACTTGCCCATGCTCATCTGGACAAGGCGCGTGTCCTGCTCTGCACCATCCCTGACTACGTGGCTATGGAGCTGACCGCTAAAAATGCGCTGAGAATAAATCCCAGGCTTGATGTTATCGCCAGGGTCTACCGTGACGCCGATGCCGAACTGCTGAAGGGAATCGGCGTTACCGAGCTGGTTTTACCCCTCTTTGAGGGCAGCCTGGAGATGATTCGCCACACCCTGCACCGCTTCGGCATGAGCAGCACCGAGATTCAGTATATCCTGACCGGCCTCAGGGAGGGGCAGATAGAAAAGCCAAAGGAATAGGGTAAACAGCCCCCCTTATCCCCTGGAAAATCCATCCCCCTCGGGCCCCCTCTTTTACCCACCCCAAGCCCCCCCCCCCAGCTAATTTAATACCCCCCCCACACCCCCCCCGCGCAAAAGCCGGTGTGGGGGCCAAAAAAACCAAAACGG
>CAYWRT010000051.1:0-12447 GCA_964460815.1 uncultured Dehalococcoidaceae bacterium | reverse complement strand
AAAGGGGTTATGGGGGGTGAGGTAGACAAATGCCCTTTTTATATTGATGCTATTTTAAAGCTTGAGTAAGTCTTCCAGGGACTCATTCGGCTGAACCGGGCCAACCACAGCCAGGCAGAGTCCCTCGCCCACAAATAGTTCCTCAGCCAGTTGCTGGAGTTCCTCGGTGGTGATGGCGTCAATGATGGCGATTACTTCATCAACGTTCAGGATGCGCCCGGTGAGAATCTCCTGCCCGCCCAGCCAGCCGGCAACACTGCGGCTGTCCTCAAGGCGCAGCAGGATGCGGCCTTTGAATAATTCCTTGGCCTTGGCCAGCTCCGCTTCCGGGGTCGTTTTCTTTAATCGAGAGAGCTCCTCAAGGATAGCCCTGATGGCTACCGTCAGATTTTTCGCATCCACCCCGGCCGAGATAGTAATTGAGCCGGTGTCGAGGAAATGCTCCACGTAGCTCTGAATACTGTAGGCAAGCCCTAGCTTATCGCGAATCTCACTGAATAGACGGCTGCTCATGCCCTCACCGAGAATGGTATTAAGCATGTCAAGCTTGAAGCGCCCGGGGTGAGTAATTGACAGGCCGGGCAGGGCCAGGCACAGGTGGATTTGTTCGGTGTCACGAGTCTCAACCAGCACCCGGCGAGCCAGATTTTCCTGATAAGACTGGTAGCTGTATTGAGGCTGGCGGTTGCTCCAGCTGACGATTGCCTGGCTGACCATGTTGACCACTTCCTGGTGCTGGATGTCGCCGGCAATAGCCAGCACCGTATTGCCGGGCTGGTACTGTCTGGCCAGGTAGTCGAGCAGTGTCTCTCTGGTGATAGCAGCCACGGATTCTTTGCTGCCGGCGATATCACGTCCCAGGGGATGCCCGGGCCACAGAAGCTCATCAATGAGCATCGCCACCCGCTGTGATGGGGAGTCCAGGCACATATTAATCTCTTCAATGATGACCTGGCGTTCTCTTTCTACGTCAGTCGGGTCAAATCTGGAGTTGAGGAGCATATCCGTCAGTACCTCAAGGGCAATGGCAAAGTGCGGTTGAGCTACCTTGCACCAGTAGACGGTTAATTCTTTGTCAGTGCCCCCGTTGAGGATACCCCCCACTCCTTCCACCGCGGTGCAGATTTCTGCAGCGGTGGGTCGCTTTGTGGTGCCCTTAAAACACAGGTGCTCGGTAAAGTGTGAGATACCGGCCTGCTCGTCAGTCTCATATCTGGAGCCGGCACCAACGAAGAAGCCGATGGATACTGAGCGGGTGTGGGGCATGGTGGCGGTAACCAGGCGCAGCCCGTTGTCCAGAGTTATCTTCTGATACAATAATTTACCTCTTTAATAAACGTTGTGAATAAGATATTCTAAAGGGTTTAAGGTCTGGTGTCAATTAAGAAAAGTCTAGTCCAGCTTGCGGAGCAGAGGAGAAAAGGCCAGCATCAGGATTGATAAGAGAGTGAGAGCCGTAGCCATCGCGCCAATCGACCACTGTATACCCACCGCCTCCGCTAAAATTCCGCCAAAGAAGGTGCCCAGGCTGGCCAGGCCCATACCCATCATGTAGAAGCTCAGCGCCCGTCCCCGGTAACTGGCCTCTGTATAAGCCTGGATAAGGACGATACCCAGTGCCATCTGCCCCGTTTGCCCCAGTCCGACTAAGGTGATTAAGGCCAGTGAGGGATACCACCAGCGGGAAAAGGAGAAGCCTAACAGCATCAGACCCATAAACAGGTTGCTCAGTATCAGAATTAGCCCTCGCTTCTTGTTGGACAGAGAGGCGAGGATAAGGGAGCCTGATATAGCGCCCACCCCGGAGACCATCATCAGTAGCCCCATCCCGGTGGCGCCGACCTTTAGGATGTCCTCGGTAAACATGGGCATCAGGAACATGAAGGGCATGCCGAGTATAGTGCAAAAGAGGGAGAAGACCAGGATGACTAAGATGATTTTCTCACGTCGGATGTACCGCACCCCTTCTAGTATGTCTTTCAGGGCGCTGCGCTTGCCGACGGTTAGGGCGCGGCTGCGCGGCAAAAAGGTAGCGCAGACAGCACTTATGATGAACACGGCCGTCATAACATAGTAGACGGCATCAAAGTCAATGGCATCAATGAGGAAGCCGGCCAGCGCCGGACCTATGAGCCGGAAAGCGTTCGTCCCCAGGCTATTCAGGGATATGGCGTTCATCACCTGCTCCTCACCGACTATCTCGGGTATAATCGCCTGGCGTGATGGCATCATTAAACCCATTGTAACTCCCTGGAGCATGGCAGAAGCTGCCAGTAGCCACCACGAGTTGGGGCGCTCTGGACTCAGGTAGCCCAGGGTCAGCGCGATGGCGACGCCCAGGGAGACGGCAGCCAAGATAGCCTGACAGGCGACCAAAATGTTCTTCTTCTGCACCCGGTCGGCGACGGCCCCGCCAAAAAGAGAAACAAGGAGCATGGGGATGGCATTGGACAGAGACAGCACCCCCAGAATGGCTCCTGAGCCGGTGATACGGTAGGCAAGCAGGGGGCGAACCACCATTTGCATGCTCAGGGAGACCCACTCGCCCGTCGTGGCACCGTAGTAAATGCGGTAGGCCGGGACCTTGAAGGATTCGAAGGTTTTCGGACGGCGTAGTGAGATGCCACCCCCGCCACCCTCAGCCTCTTCCGGCCCCATACCCCGGTATTCATCCGCTTTCTTATTCATCGAGTATTACGCTTTCAGTTCGTGGTTAAGAAGGGGAAGTCCGCTTTCAAGCAGGAATGAAACGTCAAAACCCAACCTTCTAATTTTACATTGATGGTTCTCTTGGGGCAAGGCGAGAGTCGAGGTCTCTCTCACCCGTAATTCCCCTCTGGAAGAGAAGAACGTACAGAGCAAGATTGTTCATTCAGGAGCGGCTAGTTCAGCTTGCGGAGCAGAGGAGAAAAGGACAGCATCAGGATTGAGAAGAGAGTAAGAACCATGGCCATGCCGCCGATTGACCACTGCACCCCTATGGACTCTGACAAGACTCCCGCAATGAAGGTGCCGAAGTTGGCCAGGCCCATGCCCATCATGTTGAAGCTTATGGCGCGTCCCCGGAAACCTGGCTCTGCGTAGGCCTGGATAAGGATGATGCCCAGTGCCATTAGCACCGTTTGCCCCAGCCCAACGATGGTGATTAAGGCCAGTGAGGGATACCACCAGCGGGAAAAGGAGAAGCCTACCAGTACCAGAGCCATAAGCAGGGTGCTCAGTATCATCATTAGTCCTCGCTTCCTGTTGGACAGAGAGGCGAGGATAAGGGAGCCGAATATGGCGCCGACACCGGAGAACATCATCAGTAACCCCAGGCCGGTGGCGCCGACATTAAGGATGTCCTCGGTAAACATAGGCATCAGGAAATTGAAGGGCATGCTGAGTATAGTGCCCAGAAGAGAGAAGACCAGGATTACCAAGATGACCTTCTCGCGCCGGATATAACGCATGCCGTCTGCAATGTCCGTCAGGGTGTTGCTCCTGCCGGTGGTTGGGGCCTGGCTGCGCGGCAAAAAGGCAGCACAGACGGTACCCGTGAGATACATGGCAGTCATGACATAGTAGGCGGCATCAAAGTTAATGGCGTCAACAATGAAGCCGGCCAGCGCGGGACTCATCAGCCGGAAAGCGTTCATCCCCAGGCTATTCAGGGATATGGCGTTCATCACCTGCTCCTCACCGACTATCTCGGGTATAATCGCCTGGCGTGCCGGCATCATAAAACCCATAACCACTCCCTGGAGTGCGGCCGAAGCCGCCAGTATCCACCACGAACCGGGGTGCTCTGGACTCAGGTAGCCCAGGGTCAGCGTGATGGCGATACCGATAGTAAATACAGCCGAGCCAGCCTGACAGGCGACCAGGATGTTCCTCTTCTGCAACCGGTCGGCGACGGCCCCACCGAAAAAGGAAATAAGGAGCACGGGTATGGCATTGGCCAGGGACAGTCCCCCCAGAATGGCTCCTGAGCCCGTTATACGGTAAGCAAGCAGGGGGCGGACCACCATTTCCATACCCATGGAGACCCACTGGCCCACCGTAGAGCCGTAGTAGATGCGGAAGGCCGGGTACTTGAAGGATTCGAAGGTTCTCATGCGGCGTAGCGAGATGCCACCCCCGCCACCCTCAGCCCCTTCCGACCCCATACCCCGGTATTCATCCGCCTTCTTACTCATCAGGTATTACGCTTTCACCTCGTAGTTAAAAAGGGGAAATCCGCTCTCCAGGCAGTAATTAAACCTCAAACCCCCGGTATTAATTTTACACGGATGGTTCTCTTGGGGCAAGGCTGGGGTTGAGGTCTCTCTCACCTCTAACTCCCTTCTTGAAGAGAAAGGCGCATATTGTAATTAAGGTCCGCTCTTTGCCAGTACTCCGCTGTGGTGTATTGCCGGTCCAGTGGCGGCTAGTCCAGCTTCCGTAGTCGGGGAACTGAGGACAATACCATGATAGATACAAGTGCCAGAGATGTCGCCAGCCCCCCAATTGCCCACTGTATACCCACGGCTTCCGCCAGTATTCCCCCAAAGAAGGTGCCAAGGCTGGCCAGTCCCATGCCCATCATGTAGAAGCTCAGCACCCTTCCCCGGTAACTGGCATCGGCGTGGTACTGGAGCAGGGCGTTGCCCATGGTCATCTGCCCCGTTTGCCCCAGCCCAACGAAGAACATTAATGCCAGGGAGAGATACCACCAGTGGGAAAAGGAGAACGCCACCAGCGCCAGGCCCATGACCAGGCCGCTGAGCAGGAGAATAACCCCCCGCTTTTTATTGGGAAGAGAGGCAAGGGTGAGGGAGCCTGACAGGGCACCGACACCAGATACCGTCATGAGCACTCCCAGCCCGGTAGCACCGACCTTCAGTATGTCTTCGGTGAACATAGGCATCAGGAACCGGTGAGGATGTCCGAGTATGGTACCAAAGGTGGTAAAGACGAGGATGAGGAAGATGGTCGTCTCTTGCCGGATATATCGCATCCCCTCCAGTATGTCCTTCAGGGCGCTGCTCCCGCCGGCGATTATGGCGCGGGTACGTGGGAGAAAGACAGTACCGAAAGCGCCCATGAAGTACATACCAGTCATAATATAGTAGACGATATCAAAGTCAAAGGCGTCAATGAGGAAGCCTGCCAGCGCTGGAGCCATAATCTGAAAAGTGCTCATCCCCAGGTTATTCAGGGATATGGCATTCATCACCTGTTCCTCACCGACTATCTCAGGGATAATCGCCGAGCGTGATGGCATCATGAGACCCATGGTGATGCCCTGAAGCGCGGCCGAAATCATCAGCAGCCACCAGGAGTCCGGACGCTCCGGACTCAGGTAGCCAAGGGTCAGCGCCAGGGCGATACCCAGGGTAATTACCGCCGAGCAAGCCTGACCAGCGACCAGGATGTTCTTCTTCTGCACCCGGTCGGCGATAGCGCCGCCAAAGAGGGAGAGAAGGAGGGTAGGTATGGCATTGGCCAGAGCCAGACTCCCCAGGATGGCTCCTGAGCCGGTTATACGGTAGATAAGCAGGGAGCGAGACACCATTTGCATGTTCATAGAGAACCATTGGCTCGCCATGGTGCCAAAGAAGAGGCGGAAGGCGGGGTTCTTAAAGGATTCGAAGGTTCTCATGCGGCGTAGTGATAGACCACCCCTGCCACTCTCTGCCCCTGCCGACCCCGTTCCCCGGTATTCATCCAATTTCCTATTCATTGAGTATTAAACTTTCAACTCGTAGTTAAAGAGGGGAAATCCGCTCTGCAAGCAGGAATGAAACGTCAAAACCCCGACCTTTTAATTTTACACTGATGTCGCTCTCTGGGCAAGGAAAGGTGAGCCTGGCAAGCACTCTCCTTTACAAAGCATGTTAGAAAGAGGTAAAATTCACCGACACAATTCCTCTGGACACGGGATAAGCCTGGAAGACTGGCATTGTAAATTCCGGCGGCTAACCTTTTCTGGCTTGGTTTGCAATGCAGGCACCCACAAGAAGACAACCCTTATGGTCAGTTCTGGCGTGCATCAGGAACAGGAACCATTTTCCCTTGAAAGCGAGGGCACACCATATCACAAGAACCGGTATCGGTGGGTCATGCTGGTTCTGGTATGGATTTGCTATCTAATTTTCGGCCTCGTCGCCTTCGCGTTAGCCCCTCTGGTCACTCCAATTATTGAAGACCTCAATATCTCCTATTCTCAGATGGGGTTTGTCCTGGGCGCCTGGCCCCTGAGCTATGTCGTGGTTGCCGCCATAGGTGGTGTTGTTGTGGATAGGCTGGGTATACGTAAATCGATTTTTCTTGGCGTTTTGCTCATCGGTCTATCGGCAGGCCTGCGCTACCTGGCTGGCGGGTTTGGCACACTGTTTCTGTGCGTTGCCCTGTTCGGCGTCGGCGGTCCCATGATATCCATAGGTGCCCCCAAGACGATTTCCCTGTGGTTCCACGGCAAAGAGCGTGGGACGGCGGTAGGCTTCTATATGACAGGTATCTGGATTGGAGGCGCCGTCACCTTGTCCACGGTAAACAGTGTTATCATGCCCCTAACAGGCTATAGCTGGAGACTCGCCTTTGTTTGCTTCGGCTTGCTGGCTTTTATAGTTGCCCTGCTGTGGTGGTTCCTTGCCCGGGACGTTACAACCACGGAAGCTGCCGGTAGCAGTAGAATTGACAAAGTATTCCGCAGTCTCATTGTCCTGCGGAGTGTCCAGCTCGTCCTCGCGATGGGGTTCTTAACCTTTTCGGTTAGTCACGGGTTCAACGGCTGGCTTCCTAAGATTCTGGAAGTTGGTGGTCTCTCGCCGGCAATGGCTGGCCTGGCCGCTTCTATTCCGACCTGGGTCAGTATACCGGCTATCCTGGTTATCCCTCATCTGGTGGCACCGCATTTAAGGGGGCGTGTTATCGCTTTAGCATCCTTGCTGGTTGCCATAGTGATATTGATAATTCCGGAGACATCGGGTGCCCCTCTGATTATGGGGCTGGTCGTCTACGGCATGGCCAACTGTTGTATTATGCCCCTCCTGGTGCTTATCTTAATGGACCTGCCTGAGGTGGGGTCGAGATACATGGGGGCGGCGGCAGGTATGTATTTCTGCATAGCCGAGGTTGGTGGTTTTACCGGACCACTAATCGTCGGGGCTATCAAGGATGTGGCCGGGGGTTTCCTGATAGCGACTTGGTTTCTGTCTGGTGTGGCCCTTATCAGGGTGGTTATGGCGCTATTGATTAAGATAAAGCGTGCTCGTGACGTAGGGGCCCCGTCATGAGTGGTGGTGGACTGGGGCAATACGGTATGTTATCATTAATTGGTTACTGTACTGGCAGGTGAGGTGTGACTAATTTGAAGGATGAGCTGGAAAAATTAGCCAGGCTGGAAGCTGAGATAAAGGCGGGGGGTGGCGAAAAAGGCATTAAGAGACAGCATGACTCCGGCAAGCTGACAGCACGGGAGAGGCTGGCTCTTCTCTTTGACCAGGGTACGTTCCAGGAGCTGGACTTGTTTGTCCAGCACCGCTGTACCAACTTCGGTATGGATAAGGTCTCCGTCCCGGCTGACGGAGTTGTAACTGGATTTGGCAGGGTGAATGGCCGCACCGTCTGTGCCTTCGCTCAGGACTTTACCGCCAGGGGGGGCAGCCTGGGGGAGATGCACGCCAGGAAGATATGCCGGGTCATGGACATGGCCATGAATATGAAGGTGCCCATGGTTGGTTTAATTGACAGTGGCGGGGCTCGTATTCAGGAGGGGATTAATGCCCTGGATGGCTATGGTCATATCTTCTTCCGCAACTCCTGTGCCTCCGGGGTTATCCCCCAGATATCGGCTATTATGGGCCCGGCCGCCGGCGGTGCTGTCTATTCCCCGGCCATGACCGACTTCGTTTTTATGGTCAGGCGGACCAGCTATATGTATATCACCGGACCGGCGGTGGTCAAGGCGGTCACCAGTGAGGAGATAAGTGATGAAGAGCTGGGCGGAGCTTTGACTCACAGTGTCAAAAGCGGGGTGGCCCAGTTCGCCTGCGATAGTGATGAGCAGGCTATAGAAGAAATAAAGAGACTGCTCGGCTATCTGCCGGCAAGCTGTGAGGACAAACCACCTCATGTAGCCCCCACTGATTCCCCCGAGCGCACCGACCCGGCTCTGGATAACATCATACCCGATAGTCCCCAGAAGGCCTATGATATGAAGGACGTCATTCGCGGCATCGTAGATAATGGAGAGTTTATGGAGCCGTCCCGGCAATATGCCCCGAACATGATTACCGCCTTTGCCCGCTGTAACGGGCATGTCATCGGGATAATCGCCAACCAGCCCAGCTATCTCGCCGGTTGCCTGGACATCAATGCCTCCGACAAAGCCACCCGGTTTATCCGCTTCTGCGATGCCTTCAACATTCCGTTGCTCACCATCGCCGATGTTCCCGGCTATCTCCCCGGCAGCCATCAGGAGTGGGGGGGCATCATCAGGCATGGTGCCAAGCTCCTGTGGTGTTACGCCGAGGCGACGGTGCCCAAGATAACCCTGATTACCCGCAAGGCCTATGGCGGGGCTTACATCGCCATGTGCAGCCAGAGTCTGGGGGCGGACTATACCCTGGCCTGGCCTACGGCGGAAATCGCCGTTATGGGCGCTGAGGCGGCTACCGCCATCATTCACCGCAGTGAAATCCAGGCGGCGGCTGACCCCAGAGCCAGAGAGCAGGAAAAGATAGCGGAGTACCGTGAGCTTCTCTACAACCCCTATGTCGCCGCCAGAATGGGCTATGTTAACGCGGTTATCCCGCCCCGGGATACCCGACCCAGGATAATCGCCGCTCTTGAGGCATTGCAGAATAAGAAGGAGACCCGCCCCGCCAAGAGGCACGGCAATATCCCGATGTAGCCTGGTAAAGCAGGGAGGGTTAATTTACCTCACCCCCTGTATCTCCCCTCTCCTTACTAGGCAGGATGAAGGAGAGGGGGAAATAAATAATGAGGGGCTGGCGCCCCTCAAACTCCCCTTTTGGGGAAGATAATATCGCCTCCCGGGTGGGGTGAAAAACTGCGGGATAAGCGGAGGATGAGCCGGGGGCGGCAGGGTGGGAAAAGATAACAACCGTTGGGGGCGGGGGCACTTGAAATCCCTTTTAATCTCTCTTCAGAAAAGGGAGAGGTTATGGCTGTATATAGTTTTTGAGTTCTAGTGGGTTCACCAGTGCTATGGGCAAGACATTAGCCGAAAAGATATTAAGCAACAAATCCGGGAGCGATGCCAGGGCCGGGGATATTGTTGTGGCTATGGTAGACCTCAGCTTTGTTCAGGATACCACCGGCCCGCTTACGGTCAGGCAGTTTCAGACCAGCGGCTTGGCCGGGCTGGCCAACCCGCATAAGGCGGTTGTCTTTATCGACCACGCGGCGCCGAGTCCCAGCCGGACACTGTCCAATGACCACATACTCCTGCGGGACTTTGCCCGGCAGCACGGTTGTATTATCTCTGAGGCTGGCGAAGGTGTCTGCCACCAGATAGTTGCCGAGTCCTTTGCCCGGCCGGGTGATGTCATTGTTGGCGCCGATTCGCACACGGTAACCGCCGGTGGACTGGGGGCTTTTGCCACGGGGATGGGCTCCTCGGATGTGGCGGTTGCCTTCGGGCTGGGCAGGACCTGGTTTCGTGTCCCGGAAAGTTATAAGATAGAGGTCTCGGGTGATTTACCCAGGGGTGTCTATGCCAAGGACCTCATTCTGTACCTTATCGGGCAGATTGGCGCCGATGGTGCCACTTATAAGGCGCTGGAGTTCGGCGGTGAGGCTGTGGAGAAGATGAGCATGTCGGGGCGCTTCACGGTGGCTAATATGTCTGTCGAGGCTGGTGCCAAGGTCGGCCTTTTTCCGGCGGATGAGGTGACTCGCCGGTATCTGGTCTCCGAAGGGCGCGGGGAAGACTACCGACCAGTTGCCGCTGATGCTGACGCTATCTACGAAAAGACAATAAATATAAATGTAGCTGACCTTGAGCCTACAGTCGCCCGACCTCATACCGTGGATAATACGGCTCCGGCCAGGGAGCTTAAGGGTACTAAAGTACAGCAGGTGGTCATTGGCACCTGTACCAACGGGCGTCTGGAGGACCTGGCGGTGGCCTCCAGTATTTTAAAGGGTAAGAAGGCAGCCCCGTCGGTCAGGCTGCTGGTTGCCCCGGCGTCGCGGCGCGTCTTACTTAAAGCGATTGAAGCGGGCTATATCCAGACTCTGGTGGAAGCGGGAGCCATCATCCTGCCGTCCGGCTGCGGGCCCTGTCTCGGTCTCCATCAGGGGGTGCTGGGTGATGGCGAGTCCTGCCTGTCAACGGCTAACCGCAACTTTGAGGGGCGGATGGGTACCCCTGAAGCCTTTATTTATCTGGGAAGCCCGGCCACGGCGGCGGCGACAGCCCTGACCGGCGAGATTACCGACCCCAGGGAGGTGATATAAGTGCTGGAAGGACGAGCCTTTAAATTCCAAGCCTCTCCAGATAGTATTATACTCAGGGGGTTGCTATAGATGCTTAGGGGAAGGGCCTTTAAGTTCGGGGACAGCATTTCCACCGACCATATCATACCCGGACGCTATGCTCACCTCAGGAGTAACCTGCTGGAGCTGGCTGAGCACGTGCTTGAGGACGTTGACCCCACCTTTGTTGACAGGGTGAAGGCGGGTGACTTTATTGTCGGCGGCACTAACTTTGGTCTCGGCTCCAGCCGGGAGCACGCCCCGATGGTCATCAAGATGGCGGGAGTGGGCGCCATACTGGCAAAATCAGCCGCCCGAATCTTCTTCAGAAACGCCATCAATCTGGGGCTTCCCGTGCTGATATGCGATACTGATAAGATAGATGACGGGGATGAGCTGGAGGTTGACCTTTCGGCGGGGGTGGTCAGGGATATAACCAATGGGAACCGGCTTACCTTTGGCAGAATACCCGAGGTGATGCTCCGTATTCTTGGCGAGGGCGGGTTGATACCTTATATACAGAAATATGGCGATTTTAGATTATAGCGATTGTTATTGTTTTGTAACCTATCCCCCTGAACCCCTTCCCTTGGTTGTCTGTAAAGGGAAGGGGGGAATGAAAAAGAGAGGGGCGAAAATTGACTTATAACATAACGCTGATTCCGGGTGACGGCATCGGCCCCGAGGTTACGGAGGCTGCCAGAAGGGTTCTGGAGGCCACCGGTGTTGCCTTTAAATGGGAAGTGGCCAATGCGGGTGCTGATGTCATAGAAAAAGAAGGCACGCCCCTGCCGGACCCGGTGCTGACCTCTATCCGGAAAAACCGCGTTGCCCTGAAAGGGCCGGTGACCACGCCGGTCGGTACGGGGTTCCGCAGCGTTAACGTCGCCCTGCGCCAGGCTTTAGACCTCTATGCCTGCGTGCGTCCCTGCAAGACCTATCCCGGGGCTTCCTCGCTCTATAAGGATGTGGATATTGTCGTCGTCAGGGAGAATACCGAAGACCTCTATGCCGGCGTTGAGTTTGAGAAGGGTACTTCGGAGACGGCGAGGCTCGTCAGCTTCATCAAAGAGGCGAAGGGGGATGTCGTCAGGGCTGACTCGGGCTTCAGCATCAAGATGATTTCAGAGGCAGGCAGCCGGAGGATTGTCAGGTTTGCCTTTGAGTATGCCCGTGCCTACGGCAGAAAGAAGATAACCGCGGTACACAAGGCTAATATTATGAAGTTCTCCGACGGCCTGTTTCTGGCGGTCGCCCGGGAGGTAGCCGGAGAATACCCCGGTATTGAATTTCAGGACGCGCTGGTTGATAACATGGCCATGCAGCTGGTAAGAAGGCCGCATCAGTTTGACATAATAGTAGCGCCCAACCTTTATGGTGACATTATATCTGACCTGTGTGCCGGCCTGGTGGGCGGGCTGGGGGTAGCCCCCGGTGCCAATATCGGCGACGAAATAGCCGTTTTTGAGCCGACGCATGGCAGTGCCCCCAGGTACACCGGACAGAACAGGGTCAATCCAATAGCCATGATGCTCTCGGGGGTGATGATGCTGCGGCACCTCTATGAGGCGAAGGCAGCCGACTGGCTGGAACGGGCTATCGCTGGGGTTATTGCCGAGGGCAGACAGGTCACCTATGATATGAAGTCGGGAGCCGAGGATGCCCAGGTGGTCGGCACCTCGCAGGTAGCCGACGCTGTGATTGAAAAACTTGAAAAGATTTAAAGGGGGAATCAAGGAGAGGCGAAGGGGGTACTGATGCAGAATTGGAGAGGAGTAATTCATCACATTATAGAGTTGCTGGGTGGGGAGGCGGATTTGCAGATAATATACAAGAAAATTCCCGATTATATAGACCTAACTGACGGGCATTAGCGAGCAACTAAGTGGGGAGGGAGACCTGCATATCACCACACAGTTAGAAGTTGTATCTCAAATATGTGTCAGTCTGGGTTGTTGCACAGAACATTGAGAGGTCGCT
>CAYWRT010000050.1:3776-12453 GCA_964460815.1 uncultured Dehalococcoidaceae bacterium | reverse complement strand
CTTCACAAGGCCCCCCCACGCCGCCCAGCATCCACAGTGGCTTATCCCAGAGTTTTGCACCCCCCTACTCCAACATGTCCCTCACCATCGCCTCCTCGTCCTTTCGGCTTCTCACCCTGCCGTCCAGCCTGGCCTCGCGGAGTCTATGCAGTATCTCCCTGATGCGGGGACCCGCCGGGACTCCCAGCCTTTTCAGGTCCTCACCGCTGAGGACTGGCTGCACATGGCAGAGTACGTTGACGAAAAGCTCGATGTGCTCGGCGGCGGTGGTGGCATCGGTGGCCAGCGAGTTGGCCAGGAGCGATGGTGAACTGTAGCCGTGCAGGAGGGAGTGAATACGACTTGGTGCCAGCCCGGAAATGGATAGCTCCTTGATTTTAGCTTTGATGTCAATAGCGTCTCGCAGTACCTGTGCGGATGCTCCGGGCAATCTGAGGTATGAAATCACCTGCATGGTTTCTTCGGCGCTCAGGTGGTAAGCCAGCAAAGCCAGATAAAGCGGTAGCGGTGGTGAAGCGGGCAGGCTTACCTTGCGTGCCCGGGCGAATTTCTCCGCCAGCCAGCCGTTGCCCTTCAGTGAGGGGTACAGTCTGGTCAACACCCCAAGCTCATCGGCACGGCGCAGGGCTTTCTCCGGTAATTTCTCTTTCAGTATAAGCTCAAGCTCATGCCGGATGCGGTCGCCGCTGACAGTAGCCAGCATGTCGATGTCCCTTCTCAGCAGCTTCAGGGTGGCCGGTTCCAGTTGGAAATCCAGACGCTGTTCGTAGCGTAGGGCGCGCCAGATACGGGTAGCATCATCAATAAAACTTTTTTCGTGCAGCACCCGTATTTGCCTGTGCTTAAGGTCAGCCCTGCCTCCATTAGGGTCGAGCAGTTCGCCAAAATTGCGTGGGTTAAGCTCAACAGCCATGGCGTTGATGGTGAAGTCGCGGCGGGAAAGGTCGCTGATGATGGTGCCGGGCTTCACCGCGGGCAGTGCTCCGGGCCTGGCGTAGGTCTCGGTACGGGCAGTGGCCAGGTCAACACTCCAGTTACCCCATTGCAGTTTGGCGGTGCCGAAGTAGGGATGGGTGGTAACTTTAGCCTGTTTAATGCCGGCCATCTCATGTGCCAGATTTATGGCGTCACCCTCCGCCACCAGGTCCAGGTCAAGATTGCTCCGCTCCAGAAGCAGGTCACGGACCACGCCGCCAACAAGGTACAGCCTCAGTTGCTGCCGTTGCCCCTCCCCCCCAGCTGCCTTCATGAAGTCAACCAGCTCGGCGGGCAGTTGTTTTTTTATACTGCTGGCCAGGTTAACAACCTTGGGCATATTCATTACTACCCCGTAGTATATCACAGGCTGTCCAGTAAAGTGAGATTGATTAACAGACTATCCCCCCCTTTGTTATCTATTCCCACCCAGGTCACCCTCGCATCATCTGCGGCTTGTCCCGTAGGTGTATTCCCCCCAATCCTCGTTTGTTATCTATTCCCACCCAGGCCGCCCTCGTATCATCTGCGGCTTATCCCGTAGTCTCTAGCCGCCCCCCCGCAGGTCAAAATCACTCAAGGCGATTAAGGATTCTGACTCTCCGAAGCTGTTTCTCTCGTTATTTGTGCATCCCACTCGATAAACTCTTCCCTGCCTAACTTATACGCCGGAAGAACCCATTTCATTTCCTTCAGGTTCTGTGTTATGGTGGGTATCCATTGATACGGGATAGATATCAGCAGCCATCCCTCCGGAAATACGTGTCTCCCGTTCATACCGTAAGACAGGCCGGTTGTAGTGTAATTCACCTTGCCGCTGAGATAGGGATAGACGTAAAGCGAGGAGCACATGCCTACTACCGTCGACCGGCTCTCGTACATCTCACCGGTGGAATAGGTCATTGCCCTCAGCAGGATTTCCGCCTGGCTGGGAGTGGCCATAATAACAAGAAGGTCCGGCTCGAACGTTAATTCGTCTATCGGCGAGAAAGCGACATAGTTGACCGAACCCTTCTCTAAACTGGGGATAAATGTACGGTGCCGAAGGTTGACAGACGGTTTCTGAAAGATTTGCAGTTTTACTCCCAGCAGTCCGCCGTCGGAGTGATGTGGCGAATCACCCATCATGCCGAGAAACATCTTTCCGATGCAATTTTCTTCCTCCTTGGTGAAATAGAAAGGCGTCCCTCTCTGCTGTGCCTCTTTGACCATTTCGCAGAGGCCGAGTTGTTTATCCAGCTTCTCGATTCCTTCCGGCTTGTGGAAAAAGTAATTGACACCTACAGGCGGTCTCTCAAATTTGAATTGACTGTAAATGGACAGGTCCGTTTGAAGCGGCCTCATATTAACCTCCTTTTAAACCGGGGTGTTAGGTTCGACCATTCTTACTATCATACTATATGAAAAAAGACCTCGTTAGCAACCGCCGGTTAAAAAACCGGGAAAGGTATACCCACCGGGATATCAACTACCCGCTCCTGAAGCTAGAATGTTGGCAACTCTAATCTAAGAAGTGGTATCCTTTATAGAGACAGGTCAGTCCATACTAAACGAATAATCGTGATTAAAGTGGGAGGTAACATATGGCTGGTCCCCTGAATGGCGTTAGAGTGCTAGCTTTAGAACAGGTTCTGGCAGGACCGTATGGGTCAATGACCCTGGGCGACCTGGGGGCGGAGATAATAAAAATAGAGCCACCAACCGGAGAAGGAATCCGGGTAGCGAATCCGCCGCCTTCTCATAAAGGTGAATCAGGCTACTTCCTCGCTTTTAATCGCAACAAGAAGAGTATCGTACTGGATTTGGTGACGGAAACTGGTAGGGAGGCTTTCTACGACCTGGTCAAGCTCTCCGACGTGGTCTGGGACAACAATCGGGCGGGGGTCATGGAGAGGCTGAGGGCTGATTATGATACGCTCAAAAACATCAATCCCAGGATAATCTGCTGTTCGGTAACCGGATATGGTAGCTCAGGCCCACATGCTGCCGAGCCTTCGTACGATATCATCGCCCAGGGCATGGCCGGGTTACTCCTGCAAACCGGACAACCGGGTGGGCCACCCATCAAACCTGCCCCCGCCCTGGCTGATATTTCCGGGGCAATCTTCGGTGCCCTCGGCGTGATATCGGCGCTATATTGCCGAGAGCGCACGGGCCAGGGGCAGAGGGTGGAGACAAACCTGCTTGATGGGGCGATGGCTCTGCTTTCTATGCACTATGCGGTTTACTTCCTGAGTGGAGTTGTGCCGCCGCCTATCGGGGCTGGCCACCTTCAGGCCAGTCCTTTTGGAGCTTACAAAACCAGAGACGGCTGGATTACCATAGGTGCCAGCTGGCCTCGAATCACCAGGAGCCTGAATATCGAATGGACCCTCGACGACCCGCGTTTCGCCACTACTGGCGACAGGCTGAAGAACCGGAAAGAACTGGATGCCATAATAACGGAAGCGCTGAGCCAGATGGACAGTAAAACGTGGCTCGAGATACTGCGTACCGATGATATTGCCGCCGGCCCGGTTTACAATCTGGACCAAGCGCCACAGGACCCTCAAATACAGCATAATAACATGATTCTTACCTTGAATCATTCACTGGGCGGACAGATAAAACTGGTGGGGAATCCCGTTAAAATGCCGGGCATCCGTACCGAGGAATATACAGCCCCGCCGACACTGGGTCAACACACCCATCAGGTACTCAGCGGACTTCTGGGTTATTCCCGGGAGAAAATCGATAAGCTGGAGGCCGAGCAGAAGAGGCGTTTCGCCCGGATGCAGAAGCGTGGCTTTAAGTAAATGAACCTGTAAAACGAAATTGGAATTGGCGTGGGAAGCAGTAAATAAATGCTTTAACAGGTACCAACCTGCGGAGCATTATTGGAGGTGAAAGCAACGAAAGAAAAAGACGTGCTGTTGGTTAGCCAGGATGAAGGCATTTGTACCCTGACAATCAATCGGCCTGAGAGGCGAAACGCACTGACCCCGGAGCTGTACTCGCGACTCGCTGAGGCTCTGCAATCAGCCAGCGAAGATGAGCAGACAAGGGTGGTGGTGCTGCGGGGTGCCGGTGAACAGGCCTTTTCCGCCGGGCATGAAATTTCGCGGTTGCACGGCTCCGGGGATTCTGAAACCAGGGACCCGCTGGAGCGTGTGATACTTGCTATAGAGGCGTGTCCCGTTCCAGTGATAGCCATGATATACGGCTACTGTGTTGCCGCCGGGTGTGGCCTGGCAGTCGCCTGCGACCTCCGTCTGGCGGCTGATAATGCCCACCTTGGGGTCACCGCCGCCAGGTTGGGGGTGGTCTATCCGGCCAGTGCCCTGCGTCGATTTATCAACGTGGTCGGAGTCCCGGCGACGAAGGAACTGCTCTATACGGGGAGGCTTATTGATGCTGAGAGGGCGGCGGAAATCAGACTGGTCGACCAGGTTGTGCCGGCTGACCGCCTGGCTACAGTTACCTATAACCTGGCTCGGGAAATCGCCGGCAACTCTCCTCTGTCAGTAAGGGGCACAAAAGGCATAATCTCCAGGCTACTCGGTTACCAGGATGTGAGCCCTCGGACTGAAAAAGAGTTTCTGGCCTGGCAAAAACAGGCTGCTGATAGCGAAGACCTGAGAGAGGGACAGAGGGCATTCGCCGAGAAGCGGAAGCCCTTGTTCAAAGGTAAGTAGTATCCTTCTCTACGCATCCGGTCGCTTTTGTTGTTGCCAGGGGGAAAAGGCTATTCGGATTTCGACTTTCTTGTTTTCGTTTTCTGGATATACTATAATCACATCCGGTCATACCGGTCTTTAGGTTACCGGCCACCAGCTACAGAAGCTATTACGTTGAAAATACTAATTTAAAAGGCGGACCAGATTATCGGGGCAGGTCACTTCCATGGCAAGATAGTATGAGAACCCTAAAATATAGAATAATGTTAAGGAGAAACGAATGAAGATTACCAAACTCGAATGCATACCTTTTTCTAAGCCCTCGAAGGGCCCACCGCGGGGTGCCATACCGGCGAAACCAGGACAGCGTGCCTTAAAACCGGGTCCTCGCGGGCTGTTCCTGAAGATGTATACCGACGAGGGCATTGTTGGCTATGGTGACGCTGGTATGGCATCACTGGGGTATGCCGGTGACACGGTAGATTCTATGATTGGCTACCTCAAAGTTGTGGGGCCGGCGCTGCTTCTTGGCTCGGACCCCTTGAAGATAGAGTATCTTATAGCCAAGTTGGACCGGGTCGCCAAGTACAGCCGACAGGCAATGGGACTTGTGGACTGCGCCCTGCACGATATCGCCGGCAAGAAGATGGGCGTTCCCGTGTATCAGCTACTGGGCGGGCTCTCGGTTGAAAAGAGTCCTATGGGTATGATTGTAGCTACCAATTCACCTGAAGAAGCGGCGCAAAGGTCCGTCGATGCTCTGAAAGCCGGTTTTCATAGTATCAAAATAAAGTGCGGCACGCTTTCACAAACCACGGTGGAGCAGGATATAGCTAACCTCGAAGCAGTTCGTGAAGCTGTCGGCTACGGGCCCAGGATTGGTATTGATGTCAACGGCGGCTGGGAATATTTCCAGGCGCTGCACGCTCTCAAGAAGATGGAGAAGTTTGACCTGTTTATGGCCGAGCAACCCGTGCCCTGGAAGGAGATTGACAATCTGGCCCGGCTCCGTCAGAAGGTAGGGACACCCATAGCCGCTGATGAGTCGGCTACTGATATGGTGCACCTGCTCAGGATTATCGAGAGGGATGCTGCCGATTTAATATTCATCAAGCTGGGAAAGATAGGCGGTATCAAACAGGCTCAAAAGTATTCTGCCATAGCCAAGGCCGCCGGTCTGCCCCTGATGTGTGGCGCTTTGCCACATTCCGCGTTTGAGACTGCCTGGCAATTACACTTCCTTGTCGCTGACGAGTGGGCTACCCATATGGAGCACGAGAATCTTGGGGTTACCGGTCCCGTAACCGATGATATCGCCAAAAACCCGCCCAGAGTTGAGAATGGTTACATGTACCCGCCTGAGGGGCCCGGGCTTGGGCTTGAGCTGAACGAGGAACTCCTCGCCCAATATGCCTATAAGGACATGATACAGACAATAACACTAGACTAGAAAGGGCCATAACAATAAAAATCTGGGGGGGCATGGGCAATATTAAGGGCGCCAGCCCCTCTTTCCATATCTTCCATTGCGCTGTGGGGAGCGGGGTTTTTGGCGGGTCAAGCCGTGGGAGATACGAGGATGGCAGGGTGGGAAAAGATTTGTAGAGAGAGGGGGATAAGGGAGGAAGATGGTAAGATATAAATAAAACGAAGTCAGTCCTGGCTGCCCCACAGCAATACCGAGCATACCAGCGTCACGCCCACCACAACCGCGCTGACCACGGTAAAGCAGAAGTGAAAACCATAGTGGTCAACGAGGACGCCGTAAACCGGGGAATATATGGCGCCGGCTTGCTGCATGGCAAAGAAGTAGATACCGTATACGGTAGAACGGTTACGCGATGTCGTCTGCCCCCCGATGTATGACTCCGATACCGGCATGCGCACCGAGTTGCAGATACCGATAATCAACATCATGGCACCGATACCCAGGCCATTGATAAAAAACAGGTCACCGATACCCCAACCGTAGGGGACGACCTTAAGCAGGTAGATAAAAACACCGGCCAGAAGGCTTACTACCAGTATTATCCTTATCCTCCCGATACGGTCCGAAAGGTAGCCCCCCAGGGGGCTGGCAAACATCCCGGTGCCGAAGACGATGGAAAGCAACGAGGCTGCCGTCTGCTTGGATACTCCAAATTGTTTCACAACGTACAGCGGCACAAACATCATTAAGGATGTGCTGGCCCCTCCGGCCATGATAATGAGAATCAGAAATATCACCAGACGGCGCCGGTTGCCCGGTGCCGGTGCTGCTTCTTCATGACGCTCAGCTTTTACCCGCCAGGCCTGCCCCCCGCTACCCCAGCGGCTCATGTAAACATAGAATACGATGCCTAAAATCACCGTGGGGATAGCCAACCCGATGAATGAGTAGCGCCAGCCCCAGGCGGCGGCAATCCCGGCACCGATGAGAGGCGCCAGGAAAAAGCTGGTGTTGCCGCCAATCAAATGAAATCCCAGCGCCCGTCCCCTCTTCTCCGGCTCCACCCATGAAGTAATGAGCGACGATGCGGAAGGGTGATATCCGCCAGCCATCAGCCCCATCAGCGCCAGGAAGACAAGCATCATGATATAGGTCTGCGAGAGGCCGACGAGCACGCCAGCCACGGCCACCCCCATGATGCCAGCCATGAGCAGTATGCGGGGACTGACGCGGCTCCCCAGCCACCCCGCCGGCAGCTGGCTGAAGCCATAAACAAGGCCGAAAGCCATTGCCACCAGCCCCACCTCGGTATAGCTCAGCCCGAAGTCTTCCTGGATAAAGGGCATCATTGGCGCCGGCAGGGCCGTCAGCAGGTGGTGGGCACAGTGCGCCAGCACAAAGAAAGGCAGTAAGGTCTTCAGAAAAGAGCGACCCTCTGGTTCTTTAGGAACAGTATCCATTCAGGCTCATTTCGTAATCTTCAATTCGAATGCTGCCGTATAATACTAAAGGCAAAACCCATGAGCCCCCGCAGTATGCCATCTTTTGAACAGGCTGGCAACTGCACAAGCTAACACTTAAGCAGGTCCATGCTCAGATAGCGCTCGCCCCTGTCGGGCAAAACCGTAACAACTTTATCGTAGCCATATTTCTTAGCCACTTCCAGCGCCACCAGCATGTTGGCACCGGAACTTATGCCGACGAGCACCCCGTATTCCTTGAAAAGCCTCCGCGACATATTGATGGCATCTTCACTGCTCACGGTAAAAACCTCATCCACCTTATCCATATCAATGATGTGGGGGATGAAACCATCGCCAATCCCCTGAATCTGGTGCTCGCTAATCCGGACATCGCTGCCCCCGAACATGACCGCTGCCTCCTCAGGCTCTACCGCAATCACCTTCAGTTTGGGGTTAACCTTCTTTATCGCGTTGGAAACGCCCATCAGGGTACCGCCGGTACCAACACCGGCAACAACCGCGTCTACCGCACCAATCTCCCTTAGAATTTCTTCACCAGTCTTTTCCTGTGCCTTTACATTGTTGGGATTGCTGAACTGTCTGGCTACAAATGCGTTGGGTCGGCTACCAATCTCTTCCGCCTTCTTGATAGCTTCCTTAAGGCTGCCGCTCTTAGAGGTCAGTATTAGCTCCGCCCCGAATGCCTTCATCATCTGCACTCTTTCTTCACTCATATTCTCCGGCATGACCACAATCATCTTATAGCCTTTGGCGGCAGCAACCATAGCCAGAGATATTCCGGTGTTACCACTGCTGGCTTCAACTATCGTGCCGCCCTCTTTTAGCTCCCCCTCCCTCTCGGCAGCTTCTATAATTTCCAGGGCGACCCTATCTTTGATGCTGCCACCCGGATTAACGCTTTCCAGCTTGGCGTAAACATTCCCTATCTTAATAAGGGGGGTATTGCCAATAGCGGCCAACAAACTAAATCTTCTGTCTTCCATATTATGCTAATCCAATCATTATATTTAGAGCTTTCAACAAGAGAGAATCTGGCGGCACTGCCTTCTCCGTAGAGATTTTAAGCTACATTGCCTTTTTTGTCAAAAGCTCCCGGCTATGCCGGCGCGAGCCTGACAGTCCTGCCTTTTCCC
>CAYWRT010000050.1:0-3676 GCA_964460815.1 uncultured Dehalococcoidaceae bacterium | reverse complement strand
CATTGAAAACTAATCTTTCGCCGTTATATAGTGAGTGGATTCTGATAACCCATTCGGGTCAAATGTTTTCTTGATTTTCCTCAGCCACAAATGATAGTCTGACGTGTGCGGCCCGTACTGGTCATGTTGCCCATCGCCTAACACATGACCCGGCACGCCATAGTGGCCCTCTATAGCGGTCTGGTTGGCAAACATACCGAGCTCACCTTGGGCTTTTCTGGCTTCGGGGTCTCTCCAATCATACCGGATGAGCAGCTCGCCGTGCCCCTGTTGCCCGTGTTCAACTGACTGTACGAAGGGGTTCGTGCCATCATCCAGCAGCCGTCCTTCATCTATGAGGCGCTGCTTAACCGGGGATGACTGTAGAATATATTTATGCATGAGGTGAAATACATCGGTGCCTCCGACCTGTCCCCCAAAGACTCCCGAGGCTCGAGCTACCTCTCTAATCGAGCCGGTGACCCTTATGAAACGCCACATGTAACCACCAGCGTTCCTGGGGTCATCAACCGGTTCCAGAGACTTGCCGTTATTCTCATCCATGATTTGATATAATACCTTCTCTTTATATTCGAAATCTCTCGGAGAATTACCGGCGATTATCAGCATGAAGCCCGGCCCCTGTACCAGACTGGTAAACTGTTTTAAGTATTTAAGGTCTTCCTCATTACTTATCGCGATATTTGAAGCCATCATGCCTGGATTGAAGCCCATTAGGATGAACCCTATATCGGCTTCACCTACCTTATGCGCTGCCTGAACCATTTGTTCCGACGACGGGAAGGAAACGTAACGTATCATAAAGCCCGGTGGAATCTGGCTTGGACGATAGCGTGGTGACACCCCCTCAATCGGGAATGTTGAGGGCCCCGGCCAGTGGTAGACCTTGGCTGCCGCCTTGGTAAAGACGCCGAGGCCTCCCAATGGCGAAACGGTACCTCTGACAACGCCCCTTAAGGACGGGCCCGGACCATCGCCGCAGAACCACTCGTTGACCGCTGCCAGGGAACCCAGCCTGACTATTTCCCCTTCGGGAGTCACCCATTCAAAAGCCAGCTGATTTCTCTCGCCATAGCTGCCGCTCATACTCAGGTGCCCCAGCCCCTGATGAGCTGCCAGGGGGAGTGCGGAGCAGTTGCTGCCAGCGCCGGTGATGTTGCAGTTCAAGCCTCTCTTCATCAACTCGGCTTGCAATTGGGCGCCAATCACAAAGGGTTCAACCACCGCATACATATTTTTCTCGTTAATCTCCAGGATGCGGTTCATCCTCCTCAGGTCTAGTTTAACCACACCCGGTCCGCCGGGGTCGCCGTAGAACCCCCAGCCCGTACTGGATGCCTTGAACTGTATCTTGTATCGGTTACAGAGCCTGACTATCGCCTGGACTTCCTCGGTGGTTTTGGGGAGGGTCACCGCTTCAAACCTGGGCACGAACTTGATCCCCTCCATACCGGGGTTCATCCTCCAGGCATAGGAATCCAGTATTACCGGGTCTTCGGAAATGTACTCTGGTCCCACCACGTCTTCCAGCGCTCTGTAAACATCTTTCTTCAAAGCCATGATTATTAACCTCCTCTTAGATTCCTTTCTTTAATAGCTCAGCGACATCGCATACCCTGCCGGCTGCCTTCAATAGAATGGCAGACCCGCTTATATGTATGTTCACACTCAAGCATAAAACATTATTCTTTCGCTGTTATATAGCCACCGGCGTCTGATGTGGCGTTGGGGTCAAAGGTTTTCTTGATTTTCCTCAGCCACAGATGGTAATTGGAGGTATGCGGCCCGTACTGGTCATGAGCGGCATCGCCCCGCACGCCGTGTCCCACGCCAAAGTGGCCCTCTATGGCGATTCGATTTGCCTCCGCCGTAAGCCCCATTTGGGCTTCCAGTGATGCACGGTTGTTCAGGAAAAACCGCATGAGCAGTTCCCCGTGACCGCAGTGCCCGTGTTCGATTGACTGTACAAAAGGCTCGGTGCTGTCAGCATGTATCGAGCCCTTCTTGATGAAACCTTCCTTAACACTGGCCCCATACTGAATATATTTGCTCATGAGAGGAAATACATCGGTGCCTGAGACCATTCCCCCAAATACGCCTGTAGCTCGAAATACCTCTCTAATAGAGGCGGTAACCCTGATGAAGCGCCACATGAAGCCTCCGGCATTCCTGGGGTCCTCAACCGGTTCCAGGGACTTACCCTTATATTCGTCCACAATCTGCTGTAATGCCTTCTTCTTATACTCGAAGTCCCTCGGAGAGTCACCTGCTACGATGAGTAAGAAGCCCGGGCCCTGTACTAAATCGGCATACTGCTTCATGTATTTGAGGTCTTCATCATTACTTTCCGCTAGATTTGCCGTTAGCATGGAGATATTGAAGCCCATCAAGATGAACCCTATTTCGCTTTCGCCTACCTTGCACACGGCTTCTTCCAGTAACTCTATTGATGGGAAGGAGAAGTATCGGATTAAAAAGCCGGGTGGTATTTCGCTAGGGGTATAATGTGGTGCTATCCCTTCCATGGGGAATGTCGGCGGCCCCGGCCAGTGATAGACCTTTTGCGCCGCCCTGGTAAAGACGCCGAGCCCTCCCAGCGGCACCACATTGCCTCTAATGATGCCCCTTAAGGACGGGCCCGGGCCGTCGCCGCAGAACCACTCACCCAGTGCCCCCAGTGAGCCCATCCTGACTATCTCCCCATCAGGAGTCACCCATTCCAGAGCCAGTTGATTTCTCTCGCCATAGCTGCCGCTTATACTCAAATGTCCCAGGTTGGAATGGGCTGCTATGGGTAGTGCGGAGCAGTTACTGCCCGCCCCGGTGATGTTGCAGTTCAGGCCTCTTTTCATGAGCTCGGCTTGCAGCTGGGCGTAAATCACGTAGGGTTCAACGACCACATACATGTTTTTCTCATTGATTTCCAGGATGCGGTTCATCCTTCTCAGGTCCAGTTTGATGACGCCTGGTGCACTGGGGTCGCCGTAACCCCAGCCGGTGCTCGATGCCTTGTACTGTATCTTGTATCGGTTACAGAGCCTGACTATCGCCTGGATTTCCTTGGTGTCTTTGGGAAGAGTCACCGCATCAAACCTGGGCATAGCTACACCTGTTATCTCTTCCATACGGGTGCGCAGGGGCACATACGCGTATGATATTAACGGGTCTTCGGAGATATTCTCCGGCCCCACCACATCTTCCAACGCTCTGTAAATTTCTCTCTTTAAAGCCATGATTTATGACCTGCCTTTTAAACTGCTTTCTTTAGCAGCTCGACGACATCATATACCTTGAGGCTGCTCCCGTTTTCTTTAATGGTGTCGTTGAAGTTCTGCTCGCACCCGGAGCAGGCAGTCACGAGCGCCTCAGCCCCGGTTGACTCTGCCTCGGCTATCCTTTCCCTGGCCGTCCACTTGGCGAACTCGGGGTTTGTCTCTTTGACACCGCCGCCGGCACCGCAGCACCAGGCGTATTCCTTTATCCTGTCCATCTCCACAAGCTTCAGACCGGGAATACTCCTGAGGACATCCCGCGGCGGCTCATACACGCCGTAGGTACCCCGCCGGAATTCCTTCGGCGGGTCGAATATACGTATATGACCGGGAACTTGCTTCCCCTGCCAGTGTATGTACGGTTCTCCCAGCCTGCCGAGATGGCAGGGGTCATGATAGGTGAC
>CAYWRT010000049.1:0-12486 GCA_964460815.1 uncultured Dehalococcoidaceae bacterium | reverse complement strand
GGTAGACGCGGCAGTCTCAAAAACTGTTGGGGGGCGACCCTCGTGTCGGTTCGAGTCCGACCTTCGGCACCATAGATAACCTGGACAAGCCCCTCCCCCCTTTAATAATTGAACACTCCATAAATATTGTCATAAAATAGTTAATAGGCTTCCGGCGGAGGGTAAGATGGATATCTTTCTCGTTGTCCTGCAATCAGTACTGGTGCTCTTGGGAATCGGGATTGTCGGCTTCTGGATAACCAGAAGAGGCATCATACCGGAGAACTTCCTGGGCTTTCTCTCCCGACTTGCCATTGATATTGCCCTGCCCTGCCTGGTCTTTGCCAGCATCATGGTCAACTTCTCCCCGGCGAGGTTCCCCGACTGGTGGCAACTACCATTATGGTGGTTCGGTTTTGCCGCCGTCTCCCTGGTACTGACATTGATAACCATGTTCTTGTCCCGGAAAGACACGCGCGGCGAGTTTGCCATAAACCTGTTTTACCAGAACGGCCTTTTCTTCCCGCTCATCGTCATCAGCGGTATCTTCGGTACCGATGCCCCCTACCTGCCCCAGCTCTACATCTTCATCATCCTCCACCCCATTATGTTCTTCAGCACCTATCCGCTTTTCTTCAGGAAGAGAATGGGAGAAGGCGAAAGAAAAATGCAGTGGAACCGGGTTTTCAACCCCATACTTTTCGCCACGGCTCTGGCGATTATCGTCCAGCTATTAGGAGCCAAGGACTACCTGCCGGACTTCGTCCACTCAATCCTGGAAATCCTGGGAGGCATGGCACTGCCGCTCATCATGATTATACTCGGCGGCAGCCTCTATCTTGATATCCAGCAGAAGGGCAAATTCTACACCGGAGAAATCATAAAATTTGTCATCATCAAAAATCTGGTCTTCCCTCTGGCCGTCCTGGGAGTGCTGATTCTATTCAAGTCATACTTTAATATCGCTTACAGCATCGCCCTTTTATTCATCCTGCAAGCCGCTGTTCCCCCCGTCACGGCGACGCCGATACTGACCGAGCGCGCCGGCGGCAACAAGTCAATATCCAACCAGTTCGTCTTCTCCAGCTTTATTCTCTCCGTGATATCCATTCCGCTTGTATTCCGGCTGTTCAGCCAGTTCTTCCCCATGCCCTGAGGATGGGCTACCGCACCCGGGGACCATTGCCACAGGCATGGTGAAATGCTATAATCCTACGAGTAAGCTTGCCGAGTTGTGTAGTGGTAGCACAGGGGACTTTGGATCCTCTAGCCCAGGTTCGAATCCTGGCTCGGCAGCCACAATTTAAGCCACCGAACTTTGTCAGATAAATTAAGATAATCCCGCTTAAATTTATTAACGATATTATACTATATGCCCAGCTCCTCACCAACCAGCACCACGTTTATCCTCCCCTTATGCCGGGGCATGGCACCTTCAATAATCGCCGTGTAGTTGCAGATTCTCCACTCGTGTCTACAGTCGATACAGCTACCGGTCTTAACGCAGGGCAGGTCGGCAAAGTTTGACGCATGGTGTTTCAAATAATGCCGCCTGGCATTTACCGGCGCCGCCCACTGATGTATCCGCTCCAGGGCTTCGGTTACGTCTTTAACAACCTTGTTAATACCGACAACAAGAATCACCTTCCCGGGTCCGAAAATCATCGCCGCCACCCGGTTCCCCTGACCGTCAACATTCACCAGTTTACCATCAAGGGTGATGGCATTGGTGCTGGTCACCAGTATATCAGCGAAGAAAGATTCTCGCATCATCCTCTGCCTCTCCTCTTCCTTAGCCCAGGAACCATCGGCATCCGTGATAAAAGGGTCAATTACCGCGTTCTGGTTGCGCTTCAAAAGCTCGGAAAGAAGCCCTATCTGGTCGAGGCTGATAGAGTCCCCACGAGCCACAACTGCTCCCGGAGGAATCATATCCAGGACAGCAGATAGCGCCTCATTTCGGCTGGAAGCATATTGACCATTCATGTGCCTTTTCTGAAGGTTTTCTATGACCTTTCGGGCCCGCCGTTCATAGAAAAACGCTCTTTCCTGGCTAATATCCATCTCGTCTATCATAAGCCCCCCTTTCCAGCGAGATATAGAATATTATCTTTTGACGATTTACCGGTGGAGTTACATCACCTGCCTTAGCTGGTGTTCGGCGAATTCAGCCCTGTGACAGACTCTAATTATAGCATTATCCATCATGTCAGCAATAGTCTGCATGCTCCAATTATACGATAGAAGGTTGTATTTGCATTTAGTTGGCGGGTGCTTACCTTACCCCTGACCCCTCTCCAGCCTGATACACTGGCAGGAAACCACAGTTATTACTGGCTGGAGAGGGGTGTAAGTAAGAGAGGGGGCTATGCCCCCTCTCCGCAGGCTACTCCCCTATTTGGGATGGAGTCTGCACTCTTTTCATCATATATGGGGGTGGGGGGCACATACTTGCGGGATAAGCAGGAGATGAGCCGGGGGCGGCAGGGTGGGAAAAGATAATCAGCGAAGGGGGTCAGGGGGAGTGCATCTGGAATCAACCAAAACCAAATAGAACCCAGTAGAAAGTCAACCAGCGAGAGGGAAAAGACGATTTACGTAGCTTTTGCCTAGAACATCACCCCAGTTCGTGTAACGCCTAGGCGGTGCTACTGTAATATTTACGAAAATAAGGTGAAATTTATTGCCGGCGAAAAGAGAATGTCTGGTATAATATCACATATCCAGCCGGTTAGAAGCCGGCCATAGAGAGGAGGCTAATAGAAAAAATGGACATCACGGAAGCGGACAGAAAGAAGATTTACGAGGATAACGCCAGGAAGCTGATGCGTTTGCCAATATAAATATAAGTCGCCAGGATTTTTGGACGGAGGTGATGCGGTGATAGCGATATAAATTCTAACGCTGATAAGCAAAATCTGGATTCATTTTTAGACTAACATTCCGGAAGGAGAAACTTTTAAAATGGCGGAAACAAAATACGGTAAATACTTTACTACCTACGAGGGAGAGCAAAAGTTCCCTCTGGGGCCGATTATTTCACGTCTGGATGACACCGTTATTAAAGGAAGCTACTTCTATTTCGTTCACTGGGTGCTCCCTAACCCTGATTTCATCATGCCCGTCGGACACCCGCCACACATACACAAAGACGCCGAGCTCCTGATGCACATCGGGACGAACCCGGATGACCCCATGGACCTGGGAGCGGAGGTCGAGCTATTTATGGGACCGGAGCTGGAGAGACATGTCATCACCAAGTCCACCGTGGTCTACATCCCGCCGAATTTCATACACTGCCCCTGGAGACCTCTGCGGACAGACAGGCCCTGGATATTCATCGAGGTTAACCAAGGCCCCAGGCATACCGAAAAACTCTATCCACAGGTATTGCCCAAGGAAATAAGAGATAAGGTAGACTGGCCGTCCTGGAAGGAGGAAGGCTTCGACAACGGGTAGATTGCGTTATTTATTATTAAGATAATTATAATGGCTGCTTGAGCCGGTTAAATGAGGTTATTGTGGCTTATAAAATTACCGGGGCCTGCCTCAAGTGCGGAGTCTGCACATCGAAATGCCCCGCAGGGGCCATCATCGCGGGTGAGCAGATTGAGACTGAGGGACTGATTCTTCAACCTGTAAGCATCGACCCCAGGAAATGCACCGATTGCGGGGTCTGTGTTTCCGAAGAATACTGGTGCCCGGCCCAGGCCATTATTAAAGCGTAAACCCTTGGTGCTTGTGACCGTTGTCCATTTAATTCAAATTAATTAAAAGTATCAAGATTATTCTCCAAAATCCGCCTATCTGTCTTTTTTCTCAGATATCGGCTATTTGTACATACCGTATTCCTTGGCGGCTGCCATCATGGCGCGCAGGTTGTCCGGATTCCCCTTATTCATCTCCGCACCCCCATTTAATATAAAACCGCCACCCCTGCCCGCCACCCCGATGAGTTTGCGGCAGTATTCCTTAACAGCCTGGGGTGTGCTGGTACACAGCAGTGAGGTGGGCACATTCCCGGCAATACAGGCGGTATCACCCAGAATTTCTTTGGCTTTGGCCATATCTGTCTGGTCAAACCACCATACCGATGCGCCCCTGGGTAAGTCCTTGATAACCTCCAGACGCCTCGTGTATTTCCCCTCAGCGAATGGCATCGGCACGAGGCCCTCGTTAATTATGCCCATCATAACCTCTCTGAGGGTGGGCCAGTAGAAGGTCTCGAACTGCTTATCCGACATAAAAGTATCATCACCTTTATGCAGCGGCATAACTACTATGGGACAGTCGGAGGCATCGGCTGAAGCTATCGCCGCATCAATAGCTATGGGCGTTATTCTCTCCATGGCCTCAAAAATCCTCTCCGGCTGCCGGTACATATCCAGCATTATCCCATGAGTCCCCCTCAGCGTATCGCCAATCATGTCAAAGGGCGCCTGGCTCATGCCACCCCACATAGAGGGAAATCCTACTTCCAGGCATTCCTGGCTGCAGTCCCTGACAACCTCCATCCATTTCATACATTCCTCGCCGGCAGCCATGAGGGCTTTAAGTGCCGCCTGAATATCCGACCTGCCGAACTGTGTGAAATAAAAAATCGGTATGGCGACCATGGGGTCCAGTTGCGAAAGCTTCTTCAAAGGCTCCAAGACTCCCACGGTGCGGGGGAGATATGTTCTCAGCCAGAAATCAGAAGGGTCTTTGAGCAGGATATCATATTCATCCGGTTTCATAAACTCGCCTTCGACAAACTGATATGATGAGCTATTATGAGGCAGGCCGTGGCCCGGCCATTTGAATATTTTCATTTCAGTGCTCTCAAGCACCTTTCCCGGCATAACCAGGCCGGGACCGCTGAAGACATCCATATCAAATTCGTGGAGGAATTTATGCCACGCCCGGCGCAGCTCCTCGTAATCATACATAACTGTCTCAAGCGTTCCCCCGGCATAAAAAGCCGGGAAAAAACCAGCCGGCAGGATGACCGGCACCCTGTCGGGCTCCTCCAGCTTAATGGCTTTGATGAATCTGGTTGCCCTTTCCTTGTAGGCTTTCCCGGCTTCCGGAGTGGAGAACTTAACATCCGACGGTGAAAGCCACCGCTTAAACCTCTCTTCACGTTTCTCATCCGGCGATAACTCCGCCCATTTCTTATCCATTTTCAATTACCTCCTGTCCATTCTCTTGCCGGCAATACCGCCACTCATGATTGCCTCCGGAGCAGGTGTCGGCATCCCAAGGTGCTACGCTACCGAATCTGATTATACTCCCTTCGTCATTGTTTACTCAATACCTTTGCCTCGGTCTTCCCACGCCTGAGAGCTATTCTGCAAGCGGGGGCTCAATCCAGCCTTTTCAGTTTTTTATAACTGAAAATAATCTGCTGGCATAGCATCCGAATGCTATTGACAGCCATATCATGCCGGGGTATAATAAAATTATAACGATATATCGTTTTATATCGGGAATTACATTCAGCAGCGGCGAACATGTTCAACACACACCACGGACAGCATCCTTTTATCAGGCCGGGGCCTGGTAGACCCTTCCGGAGAGGCGACTTCAAGTACATCATCCTGCAGTATCTAAAAGATAAGCCGAGCTACGGGTACGAGATTATCCGGGCACTGCAAGAACGCTTCCATAATTTCTACATACCGAGTCCGGGCACCGTTTACCCTACACTACAGATGCTTGAAGAGATGGGGTATGTCACCGGCACTGAGCAGGAGGGTAAGAAGGTCTACACCATCACCGGGGAAGGTAGCCGGTTCCTTGATGAGCAGAAGGATTCCGAGGGCAGAATAAGAAGCCAGATGAAGAGCTGGTGGAACCCTGAGAATATTGATGATATCAGAAAAATGATGGGCGAATTTGAAAGACTGGCCCATTTATTAAGAGACAAGGCCCGTACTGCCAGCACCGAGGAACTGAGCCGCATGCGGCAGGCCCTTTCTCGTGCTTACGGGGAAATCTCAAAAGACTAGGCTTATGCCGTGATAAAACCGGACAGATAATGAAAATCTTACTGAGATTAATAGGCTTCGTCCAACAATACTGGTGGATGCTGCTGCTGGCTATAATATGCCTTGTCGCAGGTACCGCCTTTAGTATAGCTATACCCCGGATGCTCGGTGATGGCATCGATACCGTGCTTGGCTACGGCGAGCGCAGCTACCTCATCATATACGCAGCCATTGTTCTGGCCGCCAGCGCCCTGAGGGGCGCGGCTACCTACGCGCAGCGCTATCTTAGTGAAGTCGTCTCTCAAAAAACGTCCTACAATATCAGGAACGCCCTCTACGACCGCCTGCAACGGCTGAGCTTTGCCTATCACGACCAGAGCCAGACAGGACAGCTTATGTCGCGAGCCACTGTGGATGTAGAAGCGGTACGTATGTTCTTCGGTATGGGCTTGCTGGGCATGGTACAGGTAGTTTTCATGGTTATCGGTATTTCCTGCCTTATCCTCTTGATGGACTGGAAGCTGGCACTGCTCACTCTGGCTTTCGTGCCCCCCACCGGGTGGCTGGCTATCAGATTCGGCACCACGATACGGCCCATCTGGCTAAAGGTCCAGGTGTTACTCGGATTTATGAGCACCACGCTGGAGGAGAGCCTCTCGGGGGTAAGAGTGGTCAAGGCTTTCTCACGCCAGAAAGAGGAGAGCCAGAAATTCGCTAACCAGGCGTCAGACCTGTACGACCAGCAGATGAAAGCGGCCCGCCAGCTGGCTATTAACATGCCCACCATGGTATTTCTGATAAGCATACCTATCGCCCTTATCCTGTGGTATGGCGGACGCCAGGTGATAGCCGGTAGCATGACCATAGGCGAAGTGACCCAGTTCATCCTGTATCTGGGCATGCTGATGATGCCCATGCGCCGCCTGGGAATGATGGTAAACATGCTTTCCCGCACTACATCAGCCGGGCAGCGCGTTCTGGAGATACTTGATACCAGGTCACTGGTCGTAGAGAAGCCCAATGCTATCGAACTGGGCAGATTAAAGGGACAGGTCTCTTTTGAAGATGTTAGCTTCAGCTACAATACCATAGGGCCGGCTCTCAAGAACATCAGCTTCAGCGCGCAGCCAGGGGAGCTGGTAGCCCTGCTGGGCGGCTCGGGCAGTGGCAAGAGTACCATAGCCAACCTGCTCGCCAGATTTTATGACATCAGCAGCGGACGCATCACCGTGGATGGTATTGACATTCGTGATGTTACCCTGGCCTCACTGCGTAAGAACGTGGTAGCCGCACAACAGGACGTCTTCTTATTCTCAGCCACCATTCGGGAGAACATTGCTTACGGTGCCGTCGGTGCTGACATGGAGCAGATAATTGCCGCCGCCAAGGCGGCTTACCTCCATGATTTTGTCCAGAGCCTTCCTGACGGCTATAACACCTGGGTAGGGGAACGAGGTGTTACCCTCTCCGGCGGTGAGAAACAGCGGCTGGCTATAGCCCGTACCCTGCTCATGAACCCCAGTATCCTCGTCCTGGATGACTCCACCTCCAGCGTGGATGCCGAAACCGAACAGCTCATCCGCCGGGCCCTGGACAAGCTTATCAAGGGGCGGACAACCTTTATTATTACGCACCGCCTGCCAATCATAAAAACCGCTGACCTTATCCTGATGCTCAAGGACGGCCAGATAGTGGAGCGAGGTAAACACGGTGAACTTATGGCCATGGATGGCCTTTATAAGCAAATATACGAATCACAACTCATGGCAGCACAGGACTCTGGAGAAAGCGCAAAAGGGGAGTAAACATGCATTTTCCTGGTGGGGGAGGTCCCGGCCCCGGTCACGGCCGCGGCGCCTTCGATGCCGAAGATGTACTGGGCAAGGTATATGACAGCAAGGTTATTACACGGCTGCCCAGATACCTGGCGCCGGTCAAAGCCTGGATAGCCCTGGGAGCCAGCGGCATGATAATCCGTGCCCTGGCTTCCCTGGCTCTACCCTACCTGACCGGTACCGCCATAGATTATATCAGAAACGGCAACTTTGGTGGACTTAATATCACCGTCGTCCTCTTTATAGCGGCGGGACTGCTGACGTGGGGCGGCCAATATCTGGAAACCATGTACCTGGCCTACGCCGGCCAGAAGATAATCTATCGGATGCGCACGGAGATGTTTGCCCACCTGCACAAGCTCTCCATGAGTTTCTTCGACCACAGTAAGATAGGCAAGCTCATGTCACGGGTGCAAAACGACGTGCAGCAGCTACAGGAACTGCTCACCCAGGGCATTTTTACACTCATAACCAGTCTCCTGACCCTGGTAGGGATAGCCTGCGTCATGATTATCATGAATCCCCGGTTAGCCCTGATAACTCTTACCACAGTGCCGGCCCTGGGTATTATTGTCTTCATATGGCAGAAGTACGCCCGCCGGGCGTTCATTACGGTAAGGCGGGCCATTGCTGTGGTCAACGCTCAACTTCAAGAAGGTATATCCGGGGTGCGAGTCGTCCAGAGCCTGTCACGAGAGGAAGAGAATTACGAGCAGTTTGACGCGGTAAATCGGGCACACCTGGATGCCAATGTAACCGCTGTCAGGCTGGAAGCAATCATAATGCCCGTAGTCAACATACTTACTGGCATCGCCTTTGGTCTGATTATAGTCATCGGTGGCTATCAGGTTTTTCAAGGAGAGATGGCAATTGGTGTTCTGGTAGCTTTCCTGCTCTATATCCAGCGCTTCTTCGAGCCAGTACTGGAACTGACCATGCAGTATACTCTACTACAACGGGCTATGGCCTCCGGAGCACGCATCTTCGAACTTCTCGACATTGAACCTGAAATCAAAGACAGCCCCGACGCCATCGAGATGCCGCCGGTAAAAGGGGAGGTTAAGTTTAAACAGGTAAGCTTCGCCTATGAGCCAGGTGTGGAGGTGCTCCACGATATAGACCTGACCGTTAACCCCGGCGAGACAGTAGCCATAGTGGGGCGAACCGGGGCTGGTAAAAGCAGCCTGGCGAGCCTCACTGCCCGCTTCTACGAAGTTGACAAGGGTGAAGTAACTATGGATGGCTACAATGTGCAGTCGGTCACCCAGCAATCACTAAGGAGCCAAATAGGCATTGTGCCCCAGGACCCCGTTCTCTTTTCGGGCAGCATAGGTGATAATATTCGCTATGGAAACATGGAAGCCAGCCAACAGGAGGTTATTGAGGCCGCCAAAACGGCCGGCGCCCACAGCTTCATTACCCGCCTGGAACATGGCTATGACACGCCGGTGGGTCAAAGGGGTGGCAACCTCAGCGCGGGGCAACGACAGCTTATCTGCCTGGCCCGGGCCATCCTGGCCAATCCTCGTGTCCTGATACTGGATGAAGCCACCTCCAATGTGGATACCAATACCGAACGTATTATGCAGAAGGCCCTCCGTCGTGTGACCAAGGGACGCACCTGCCTCATCATTGCCCACAGGCTGTCGACAGTGACCAATGCCGACCGCATCATCGTCCTCGAACAGGGAAGAGTCATCGAGACAGGCTCTCATCAGGAACTCCTGGCGAAACAGGGGCTCTACTACCAGATGTATGAAGCTCTCAGCCTGCCAGGGTCGGCCACATAAACCGGCAGTAACAAAAACAGGTTGCCTGCAAATTGTACCGCCAAACAACAATTTGCGGAAAAGCTAATGGGCAGTAGAGGATTTGAACCTCTGACCTTCGGTATGTGAAACCGACGCTCTGACCAACTGAGCTAACTGCCCACACTCAACATCTTACACGCAAGATTTCCCAATTTCAAGTCCACGCATTGCCCTATGATTTCTGTTACCAAAAATCATATATTCGCCGCAGAAAAACTGTTGCCAATTAAAATTGCAATTTGCCGACTTGACAAAATATGGATAACAATAGTAATATTTCCCAAGTGTGTTGAAAAAACCTTGTAAATTAACCGGTACTGCTGTTATAATAGTGCCGACTGTAATAAGTTCTGGAGAAGACAGTCAAGCTACGGGGAGGGTGTTCCCCAGCAAATTAACATAATCTGCTTCTGTTGCAGTTCCACAAAGAAGTGGTGGCAGGAAGTCAGGGTATGACCACTGGCAGTGGCAATTAACCGGCCTTCCCGGTGTTCAGATTACTGCTGAATAATAGATAGAGAGTACGTGAGTAAACAGTAGGATAGGATGATATTTTGTTGCTTTTGGGCGGCGTGGCGCCAGTTCGAGCTGCCCAAGATGAACTAACAGTAACACAGCTATAATTTATACATTTTAGCAGACTTGTCAGCGTTGATGGTAGCATAAGGATGACAGCATATATTATTCGTCGGTTGATACAAGCGGTGGTCGTCATCATCATCGTCACTATTATAGTGTTCCTTGCCGTCCGCCTTCTACCCGGAGACCCGGTTCTGCTTTACCTGTCCCAGGAGGAACTGGAAATGCTCACCCAGGAACGAATTGATCAGGTTAAGCATGAGTTTGGGCTGGACAAGCCGATATATATGCAGTATATCAACTGGGTGGGCGACATCGCCCATGGTGACTTCGGGACGTCAATGTTCTACCGCGAGCCGGTGGGCATACTCTTAGCCCAAAGAGTGCCCGTAACCCTTCATTTAGGCGTGATAGCCATGGTGCTGGGTGCTATCTTTGGCATATCGGGAGGACTGGTGGCGGCGCTGAGGTGGGGCAAGCCGCCAGATACAGTGGTGACGTCGCTGGCCAATATAGGGATATGCATCCCCATTTTCTGGCTGGGTATATTAATGATCTGGCTATTTGGCCTTCAGTTAGGCTGGCTTCCGCTCTATGGCTATACTTCCCCGTTTAAGGACTTTGGGGAGAGCTCTATGCAGTTGATTATGCCCGTCATTTGCCTGTGTATTATGGGCTTAGCGGGCGGAGCGCGCCAAATGCGGTCAAGCACACTTGAGGTCATCTGGCAGGACTACATCCGAACTGCCTGGGCTAAGGGCTTGAGGGAGCGCGTTATAGTCACACGTCACATCCTGAAAAATGCTCTCATCCCGGTAATCACCTTAATGGGCATGATGTTCAGCCATATCCTGGGCGGTACGGTGCTCATTGAGCAAGTATTCAATATTCCCGGTATGGGCCGGCTATCGGTGGACGCTGTCTTTTCCCAGGATTATGCAGTTATTCAGGCTGTTGTTTTATTGTGCGCTGTTATGGTAGTGCTGGTCAACCTTCTCGTTGACATCTCTTACGGCTGGCTCGACCCCAGAATACGGTATGGTTAAAGGAGTGTAAGCCATTTCTCAGGTAAGCACCACACCAATGGGTTTCTCCGAAGCTCCGGCGAGTGCCAGTGAGCTGCGGCGTGTCGTCAGGGTATTCTTTACCCGTAAGCTGGTGCTAATCGGCTTTGTTATCATCGTGGTGGCCATACTAGCCGCCCTTTTCGCCCCGTGGGTGGCTCCCTATGACCCCTACGAGCAGGACCTTAGTTCATCCTTACTTCAACCATGCTCGTCGCATCTCCTGGGCACCGACGCCCTGGGCAGAGATACATTAAGCCGAATAATCTACGGTACACAGACCTCGCTAAAAGTCGGCATCGTAGCCATTCTCATTGCCGCCGGAATCGGCATGACCCTGGGATTACTCGCCGGATACTTCGGCGGTTTCACGAACACGATTATCATGAGGTGCATAGACGCACTCATGGCTTTCCCGATGATACTGCTGGCCCTAGTCATAGCGGCTCTGCTTGGCGGGGGGCTGACCAACGTTATCATAGCCCTCGGAATCACCATGTTGTCTACATACTGCCGGTTGATGTGCAGCCAGGTCCTCACCGTTAAGGAAAATGACTACATTATGGCGTCACGGGCTATCGGCACCAGTAACCTGCGCATCATGCTACGCCATATCTTGCCTAACAGCTTCCCTCCCCTGATAGTACTAATCACGATGAACCTTGGTTTTGCTATTTTGGCCGAAGCCGGACTCAGCTTTCTCGGCATCGGCATAGAGCCGCCCGGGGCGGCCTGGGGCGCCATGGTCAGTGAGGGCTACAGGTATCTCTTCACTCATCCGATGCTTTCTTTTGCTCCCGGCATCGCTATCATGCTTCTCGTATTCGCCTTCAATATGGTCGGCGATGGTCTGAGAGACGCCCTCGACCCCAGGCTTAGAGGCGTCTTATAACCGGCAGAATAAAAAAGATATAGGAAGATAATAGCATGTCAGCTTTGTTGAAAGTCGAAAATCTTAAGACCCACTTCAGAACCTACCGTGGGTTAGTCAAAGCCGTAGATGGTGTCTCCTACTACATCAATGAACGCGAAATCATCGGCCTGGTTGGCGAGAGCGGCTGCGGTAAGTCAGTAAGCCAGCTCTCAGTTATGGGGTTAATACCGACACCGCCAGGAGAGGTAGTTGACGGCAAGGCTATCTTTAGCGGCCAGGACCTCCTTGAGTTAGAGGCCAGAGGCCCCACGATGCGTTCCATCCGCGGTGGCAAGATCGCCATGATATTCCAAGAGCCGATGACCTCACTTAATC
>CAYWRT010000048.1:0-12507 GCA_964460815.1 uncultured Dehalococcoidaceae bacterium | reverse complement strand
GCTCTACCTTCTTCCCCTTATCCGCCAGGAAGTTGGCCACGCCTAATGCCTGCTCGTGCTGCTCCGCGGCTATCACCACCACGTTTTCCCCTACGGCTACCTGTTCCTGGAGCACATCGCGCACCCAGACCACGTTGTTTCTATCGCCTCCCGGCAATGGAGGTATACTAGGCACCGAGCCTGTGGCTACCACCACGGCGTCGGGGTTATTCTCCCTGACCATTTCCGCAGTTACGGTTGTTTCCAGGACAACCTCCACGCCGAGATGTTTCATCTGGTAGGTGTAGTACCTGGGGACCTCGGCGAAGTCCTCACGCTTGGGTATCCTGGCGGCTATGTTTAACTGTCCCCCCAGTTCTTTGCCCTTCTCGTAGAGAGTGACCTGATGACCCCTCAGGGCGGCCACCCTGGCGGCCTCCAGGCCGGCGGCCCCTCCTCCAATCACCATTACCTTCTTTCTGGTCTTGGCTGGGGTGATTGTGGCCAGTTCCTTTTCCCTGCCTGCCTCTGGATTGAGGGAGCAGGTTATCGGCATCCGCTTCAAGAAGTTGCCATCACAGGATTGGATGCAGGCGATGCACTTACGAATCTCGTCAGGTCGGCCTTCTCGTGCCTTGTTGGGCCATTCGGGGTCGCAAATGAGAGCCCTGACCATGCCAACCAGGTCTGCCTGATTATTGGCCAGTATGGTCTCCGCCTGAACCGGATCGTTGATTCTGCCGTGGCATATCACCGGCAGATTGACCACCTCCTTGACTCCGGCAGCTAGATAAACGAAGCATCCTAAGGGGAAGTGCATCGGGGGGATATGCCCGGCAAGACCGTCGGAAATACTCAAGTAGTCTACCTTACCACTCGCTTCTACCTTGGCGGCGAGCACCTTGGTATCATCCAGGGTTGTGCCACCCTCTATCAGCATATCGCCAGAAAGCCTCAAGCCTACCACGAAATCAGAACCTACGGCTTCCCTGACAGCATCGATGACTTCCATGGGCAATCTGAAGCGATTCTCCGGACTGCCACCGTACTCGTCAATACGCCGGTTAGTGAGGGGAGATAGGAATGTAAGAAGCAGGTGGCCGGCGGCCACATCGCAAGAGATTTCAACGCCGTTATATCCTGCCTCCCGCATCCGGTAGGCGGTGTCGGCATAGGATGCCACCACCTGCTTTATGTCATCGATGTCCATCTCGTGAGGCACGCCGGCCGCTAGTACATGTGGGAGCAGCCCTAGTGGCCCCCCTATGGCGGATGGGGCAAGTCCGGCTCCTCCAGTCTCAACGAAGCCGCTGAGCGGACCAAAGTGTACCAGCTGGGCCACCGCCTTGGCTCCATGCTCCTGGATAGCCTGGCTAATCATCCTAAAAGCGGGTATGGCCTTATCATCGTGAGTGGCCACATAACCATGCGCCGTGCTTGATGGCCATACCGTATTCTGAGGCGTTACGACCATTCCGGCCCCACCCCTGGCCTTGGCAGCCAGGTAATGCATCAGCCTCTCGTTTGGCGGCTCATCCTGGGGGAAAAAACATGTCCAATGAGCCGGACATACTATCCTATTACGAACCGTCATAGGCCCTATCTTAAGTGGTGAAAATAAATGCCTGAACTCTTGCGTTACCATATTCATGCCTCCTTTTTTGCCTGAAATTTTCTGCTATAATGCCCTGGCCGTAACATAGGCATCGGCTATCGAATCCAGCAACCTGCGCGGTGATAAAGCCTGCCCGATTAGATGCAGTTCCTTCACCTTTCCCTTCAAGGAATAATATAAGGCATCGTTGGCTTTCTCATCGGTGCAGACAACGATAGTATCGATTCCTTCTATCTGTCTTTCCGCATTGGTGAGTACGTTGTAAGTAATGACGGTCTTGCCCTGTATTTCCTTAACAGCCGAGAGAGGTGTTATGACCACGCCCTTGCTGAGAGCGCTGAAATAAGCGGTCTCAACGGTGAGAATGTCGGCTTCACTGCCGGCATAGGCAGTTTCCGTTATTAGCTCTACCTTCTTGCCTCTCTCGGCTAGAAAACTGGCTATGTCCAGGCCGTACATGTGATTCTGATAGTCTACCACCAGTACATTCTGCCCTACCTCGGCTTCTTCGAGGAGAACCTGTCTCATTTCCACCACGTTGCTATCGGCGCCCGGTATTTCCGGTATAAAGGGCACCCCGCCGGTAGCGACAATGACGGCATCAGGCTGCTGCTCAATGACCATCTCCGGAGTGACGGTTACCCCCAGATGAACGTTGACGTTAAGGAGACTCATCTGGTAGGTAAGGTATCTTTTAGCTTCAGCGAAGTCCTGCCTCCCGGGGGCTTTGGCAGCTATATCCAGTTCCTTTGCCAGGACATCGTTCTTCTCGTAAAGGTCTACTTGATGACCCCTCATAGCAGCCACCCGGGCTGCTTCCAGACCGGCGCCTCCCCCGCCGATTACCATCACGGTCTTTTTGTTTTCCGCGGGCGGAATGGGGCCCATCTGTTCCCTGCCCGTCTCATAATTGAGGGTGCAGGCAATGGGCATTGCCAGAAAATTGGGACCGATGCAGCCCTCGTTGCAGGCGATACAGCGGCGTATTTCTTCCAGTCTGCCCTCTCGCGCCTTGTTGGGCATTTCGGGGTCACACATGATAGCCCTGGTCATACCGACCAGGTCGGCCTGATTATTGGCCAGTATGGTCTCGGCCAGCACCGGGTCATTAATCCTGCCAACGGTGAGCACCGGTAGTTCCACTATGTCCTTAACACCAGCGGCCAGATATACAAAAGCGCCCAGGGGGAAGTGCATGGGAGGCATGTGTCCGGCACCAAAACCGCCGCCGCAGGCAGACAGGTAGTCCAGCTTACCGGTGGCGTCCAGAGTTCTGGCAATCTCCCTGGCTTCATCCAATGTGATGCCATGCTCCCTGGTCCACCACACCCGCTGGATGAGCTCATCCCCGTTAAATCTTATTCCCAGGGGAAAATCGGGACCGGTATTCTCTCTTATGGAGTCAATACACTCCAGAAGAAACCTCATACGGTTTTCCAGACTGCCCCCGTATTCATCGGTACGGATGTTCATCGCCGGTGACAGAAATTCGGCTTGGAGCATACCCCACTCAGCCATAATCTCAATGCCGTCATACCCGGCATTCTTCATTCTTAAGGCGGTGGCTCCGTAAGCCTTTACTGTCCTCTCTATGTCATCCTTATCCATAGGACGGGGTACATTTGAGCCTCCAGTCATGAAGGGCGCTCTGACCTTTACCGGGGATGGGGCCATGGCGGCCCTGCCTCCCATCATCCGTGCCCAGGCACGGGCACCATGATGGAACAACTGGGCAAAAATCTTCGTGGGATACTGGTGAACAGCATCGGCTACCTTTTGCAGGTCGGGAATCATAGCGTCAGTTGTCATAAAAATATGATGGGGTGAAGACATAATCATCCCGGCGCCACCTTTGGCTCTGGCTACGTAATAATGAAGCAGCCTGTCTCCGGTAAGTCTGATAAAAGCCCCTGTTAGCACTATTCTATTGGGTAGAGTTACCGCCCCTATTTTGATTGGTGAAAATAGATGCCTGAATTCCTGCGCTGCCATATTTATACCTCTCTACGATTTATTTAACTGCCTGCGAAGATTATATCAACTTTAAAGTTAGTCTTACAAGCATCGTAACTGGTTAGCATACCCTTAATATATTGCTGCTCTTCCAAAATCTGTATATAATAGGGGGCAGGAAGGAGGGTACATTATGTTTGATTTATCCAAATGCGATAGATGCGGTGATTGTCTGGTGAGGTGCCAGTACGTCGATTACAGCCGGGATAAAGCTATCCAGGAGATGACAGCCCTGATAGAAGGCAGGGATGCCGAGATGCTCAGGGTGTGTACGACCTGCATGGCCTGCAACGAGTATTGCGATAAGGGCGCCAACCCCTACGACCTGATTCTAAAACTTCAGGAGGCGAAGGGCATTCTGCCGGTACCAGAGGAGTTCTTACCGAGGTTTGCTGCCAATGAAAAAGTACCCAGTCAGGTGACTAAGGGTGACCCCGGTAAGCCGGTTCTTTCTATTTGCACATTTAAGAGCCGGCTCCCGGACGGAGCCGTTCAGGGCCAGATGTTCGATGGTTTAACCATAGTTGAGGGGGGAGAGTACTTCTGCTATGTCCTGTACCTTCACACAGCCAGGGAGAGCTATTTAAGAAAAAATATTCAGAAGTATATCGATAGTTTGGCCAGCCTGAAGGTAAAAGAGGTTGTCCTGCTCCATGATGATTGCTACACGGGAGCGGTGGCCAAGGCGCGGGAGTACGGTATCGAGGTGCCGTTCCGGCCCGTTCATATTATTGAGTATCTCCTGCGTTACGTCAAAGGGCATCCCGACCGGATAACCGGGCTTAACAAAAAAATCGCCTACCAGCGTCCCTGCATCTCAAGATATACCCCTGAAAAAGAATACATGCTGGATGAACTGTTCGAGTTAATCGGTGTGCAGCGGGTACCCAGAAAGTATGACCGCCAGGACGCCCTCTGTTGCGGCGGTGTTTTTATTGACAAGGAGCCTGAAAGAGGCCTGAAATTCCAGGACAGGAACATTACCGATGCCAAGGCTTACGGGGCTGATGCCATGGTCATGCTGTGCCCCATTTGCTGGATGCGTTTGAGCCAGCCCTGCCGGGAGCGCGGCCTGCCGCCGGTGTACATCACCAACCTCTGCCGCATGGCTCTGGGCGAGAAGCCGTTCCCATCAGGCGTTGACCAGACTTAAAAGGGGCCATTCTGGATTGGATAGCGGAGCACAGCCGTGAACGTCGGCGTGTATCAGCCGCTCATTATTTTTTAAGGAGCCAATTGTGGAACATGTTGTCAGGAGCATCTGTCAGGCTTGTCATTGCCAGTGCGGGGTTATGGTTCACCTGGAGGATGGCAGAGTAACCAGAGTGACGGGAGACCCGAAACATCCTATGAACCGGGGTTTCATCTGTGTGAAGGGACGAGCGCAACCTGAACTTCTGTACCATCCTGACCGGCTGAAGTATCCGGTCCGGCGTACTGGTGAGCGGGGAGAGGGTAAATGGCAGAGGGTCTCTTGGGATGATGCCTTAGATGATATATCCGGGAGGCTTAAAGGGGTCAAGGAGAGATACGGCGCGGAGTCGATGGCGGTAATAACCGGCACCGGTCCCCGAACGGGTAACAATATGGCTCACGTATATACTTTGCTACTCGGAACACCGAATAGAATAAGTGTTGACAATCACATCTGCTTTGCGCCTTCGGTGATGGCGGAAACGAGCACCTATGGGGAGATGACGACCATGATGGAGGTCGGGCCTGATTACCGGCACGCCGGTTGCATTATGGCCTGGGGTGCCAACCCCTTGGCCTCGCATCCGCCGAGGGGGGAGGAAATAGTACAGGCTAAAAAAAAGAGGGGGATAAAGCTGATTGTCATTGACCCCCGCCGCACCACCCTGGCTTCGCTGGCTGACCTGTGGTTGCAGGTGAGGCCGGGAACCGATGTTGCCCTGGCTCTCGGCATGCTCAATGTCATTATCAAGGAAGAACTATATGACAAAGAGTTTGTTAATAACTGGTGTTACGGGTTCGAGGAGCTTCGGGAACATATTAAGGATTATCCTCCGGAAAAGGCTGCCGAAATAACGTGGCTATCTGCTGATAACATAAAAAAGGCCGCCAGGCTTTACGCCACCACCAAACCAGCCGTTCTGCACCATCGTATTGGAGTTGAGCACAATATTAATTCCACGCAGACGAATCGTGCTTTTGCGATATTGATAGCGCTCACCGGGAACCTGGACGTAAAGGGCGGCAATCTGTGCCAGTTGCTACCCAAAGGGTTTGTTAATGTAACCAAGCAGTTCAAAGTTGCTCAAGCTATCAGGGAGAAGCGCCTCGGCGGCCAGGAGTTCCCTCTTACAGCGGGGCCTGATGTCCACGGAGGATTTGTAAATTCATGTCTCGTGGCTGATGCTATACTTGAAGGTAAACCTTATCCCCTAAAAGCTCTATATTGTACAGCCGGTGATCCTGTGGTAAATATGCAGAATTGCAAAAAAGTATGGAGGGCACTGAAACACCTCGAATTACTTGTGGTTGTCGATTTCTTCATGACACCCACAGCTGAGCTGGCTGACTATGTGCTTCCGGCATCGACCTGGCTGGAGAAAGACGATATGGGCGATTTTCCCAATCTCATGTATACCAATTATATTGCTGCCGGGCAGAAAGCAATAGAACCACTTTATGAGTGCTGGGATGACCGAAAAATACTGATTGAGCTGGCGAAAAGAGCAACCTGGGCGGATGGGGTTCATATTCCGTGGCATGATGTTGACGAGTTTAATGATGCTATGGTTAAAGACATGGGTATTACGTTTCGAGACCTGTTAAAAAAAGGATATATAGTGGAGCCGATGCAGTATAGGAAATACTTAGAGAGGGGATTTAGCACACCAACAGGTAAAGTGGAGCTATACTCGACTATTTTTGAAAAAAACGGATATGACCCGCTGCCCACTTTTAAGGAGCCACCGGAAAGCCCGGTAAGCACCCCGGAGCTTGTGACCGAGTATCCCCTGATTCTGATTTCGGGGGGTAGAAACGTGGCTTATTTCAATACTGAGGGGCATCAGATACCCCGATTAAGGAAACAGGCACCGGACCCTGTTGTTGAAGTCCATCCCGATACAGCCAGGGAAGCCGGTATTGGGGAGGGGGAATGGGTGTGGGTTGAGACACCGCAGGTCAGGGGAGAGAGAGTCAAGCTCAGGGCAAGGCTCACCACCGATGTCCATCCGAAGGTAGTCCATGCTGCCTATGGCTGGTGGTTCCCGGAGAAACCGCCTCCGGAACATGGTTGCTTTGATTCGAATATTAACGTGGTCTTAACGGGTGACCCACCCAGAGAGCCTGTATGCGGCTCTGTCCGAACCAGGGGGACCCTGTGTAAAATTTACAGGGTGTAACCGGGTAACAAAAAGATATCCTGTAGCGTCATACACCTGAGGTAATATTTAATAAGAGAACAGGTGATGATATAAGTGAAATCTCTTCTTTTTATACTATGCCGGCTTCCCTGAGTTTTGCGGCCAGATTGGCCCCGGCTTCCTCCGGGCTCTGACCTTCCACGAGTTCACACCTGCCATCCCCGTGCGCAGGAGTAAATAGCTTGTGCAGGCCGATTCGCTTCATCCGGGTGGGGTCGACCCCAAGCTCCTGGGCGTTCCAGACCGTGGGTTTCTTTTTCTGGGCTTCGAGGATTGCCTTCAGGGGGGCCATGCGCAGTTCACCGGCCTCGCTGCTGGCGGTGACCAGCACCGGCATGGGAGCCTCGATTACCTGATACCCGTCCGATACCACCCGCTCCACCCTGACCCTCCCGTCAACAGCCGCGATGCTGCGGGCCAGCGTCACACTGGGAATGCCCATAATCTCGGCAATACCCGGGCCCACCTGCCCGGCATCCGTGTCCGCCGCTTCCCGGCCGCAGAGAATAAGGTCATACTCCCCTATCTTCTTTATGGCCAGGGCCAGTACATGGGCCGTAGCATAGCTATCAAGGTCGGCAAAAACATCGTCTTCCAGAAGAATCAGTTGGTCAGCGCCGGCTGCCAGGGGTTTCTTCACCACGGCCTTGGCCAGGTTACGCCCCATACTGATTACGGTTATCTCAGCCTCCTGAGCATCCTTTATCCTGAGGGCGACCTCCAGGGCATTCTCATCGAAGGGGTTCAGTACCGGCGGCACACCCGCCGGCGGAATAACTCGCTTGGCTTCAGGGTCGACCCGAAAAGCTGAAGAGGGAGCCTCAGGGTCGAGCACCTGCTTCATGCATACGATTATTCTTAACACTCCAGTTCCCGCTATCATCTAGGTTTGTATTCTGGGGCCCTTTTAAAGGCACTCTTGAAGTTAGGGTCCTTCAGGTACGGGCAGGTATCACCACATACCTTATTATTGACGCATTTAACAACAAAGCTCTCATCATCGTATTTAACGATAAAGGCAACGACATGTTTTATCGGGCAACTGATACGGCGTTTTTCAACCAGTTTAGCCATTTCCTGCCACCTCATCTCTTAAGAAGTGAGCCCAGCTCGGCAATGCGGTTTCCTCTTTTTTTGGCGATAATCTTAAAAACTCTGGGGACATCCGCCATTAACGTCTGTGACTGTTCGGCGGCATCCGAGTAGAGTTTTATCATCTTATTCTCTATTTCAACAGCCCTGTCCAGGGCATCAGAATAGCTCGCCTTTTCGCCTAGCTTGGTTTCGAATGTATACGCATCCGGCTCCACATCGAAGGAAAAACAACCCTCGATGGCATCGGTAATAACTCCATAGTATGACCTTTCCACCTGGGTTACGTTTTTGCCATTTTCCTTGGCGAAGGAGAGGAAAACATCACCACTTTGGGCGTATTTCTGGGACAAAGTATTATAGAAGTCAGCCGATTCATTCTCAAGCTTCCTGACAAAGCTGATGACCTCAGCAGCGGTATGCATTTTCACTTATAGTTACCTCTCTTTCCGGAATCTAGAACCACCTTTGGATAACGACTTTACTTTCCGTGAAGAAACGAACGGCCTCTTGACCCTGAGTGTGTAATATTCCGTAGAATGAGTTCTTCATGCCGCTGAATGGGAACCACGCCATGGGGGCCACTATGCCGATATTAATGCCGACATTGCCGCTGACGACTCTGTACTGGAATTCCCGGGCGTTGTTACCGCTTGAAGTAAATATGGCGTGAGCGTTGCCAAAGGTGCTGCCATTAGCCATATCTATCGCTTCGTCAAGACTCTTGGCACGGATAACGCTCATTACCGGTCCGAATATTTCCTCCCGGGCGCATTTCATATCCGGGTTTACATTTTCCAGGATGGTGGGACCGAGGAAGCATGTCTGGGGATAGTCGCCAGTAACTTTTACTTGACCTCTGCCATCCAGCCTGACCTTGGCACCCTGCTTTATGCCGCTTTCTATATATCCTATGATTCGCTCCCTTTTCTCGGTATCGCGTACCGGCCCCATCTGAACGGCTTCATCAAGCCCGTAGCCGATGATTATCTTGGATGTCGTATCAACAACTCCATCCATGAAGCTATTGTAGAATTTATCATCGCCGACAATACAGAGATTGGCGCCTGACAGGCACCGCTGACCGGCGTTGCCGAAGAATGATGTCATTAGAGCCGGTATGGTTCTCAGTACGTCGCAATCCGGCATTATTACCATATAGTTCTTGGCGCCACCCTGAGCGATGACGCGCTTGCCGGTTGCCCCGCACCTTTCGTAGATAAACTGAGCTGTTGGGGTGGAACCGACGAAGGTTATCCCTTCAATGTCCGGGTGGTCCAGCATGCCGTTGACCACGGTTCTGCCGCCATGGACTACGTTCCAGACACCGGGCGGGAAACCGGCTTCATCCACCAGTTCAGCCAGCCTTGTTTGACTGTTGGGAACCTCGCTTGAGGGTTTGACAACCACGCAGTTTCCCGTAGCCAGAGCGTAGGGTGCTGACCAGAGAGGAATCATAAATGGGAAGTTGAATGGGCCTATGATACCGAAAACGCCCAATGGCTGTCTGATTATCCACTCGTCAATGCCTGGCGCAATGTCTTCTGAATGGGGCCCCTGCATCAATGTAGGCATACCACAGGCGACTTCGACATTCTCTATGCCGCGCCTTGTCTCTCCTCTGGACTCATCTATCGTCTTGCCATGCTCCTGTGTCTGAATTCGGCTGACTTCCTCAAAATTCTCTTCAAGTAGCTCCTTTAATCTGAAGAGATACCTTGCCCTGGAAACCGGAGCTGTTCTTCTCCAGTCGGGGTAGGCCTCTTTAGCTGCTTCTACGGCGGCGTCAATCTCGTCTTTGGTGGAAATGGGGACTCTGGCAATTGTCTTTTGTGTCGCTGGATTTACCACATCTCTAATCTCACCCTGCGAATCAACCCATTCTCCCCCAATGAAATTTTGGAGCGTTCTTACCTCTTTTATTGGTTCCTCCAGAAGTGCCATAATACTCTCCCTTCAAAATATTTCCCGGATTTTTCCGGTATAGGAACTTATTCCGCTAGGTTACGGTCTCTATTTTTCGGCGCTGACTTTTTGGATAATCTATCGAGGGTTTGTTGCCGTACCTAGCAACCAGCAAACATTATATCATAAAATTTATTCTGCTTCAAACGGAAGAAGGGCTCCGCTGATAGCTAGCCGGAGGTGTGATATTTTTGTGAGGTTTCGCTTGTATTTGTTGATATGGTTGTGATTCGATTTTTCTATACTTCAAACATAACAACCATCGCTAGCATTAAATATGCTGTCATAAACAAATTTTAGGAAAGTGCTCATGCTGAAGTATCGAATAAAATGCCAGACTCGGTAGACTGTTTATAGTAAAACCGCGTTTCAACTGGGGGATTAATCAAATCCGTTCGGGATTCAAGGCATCATATTACGGGAGGGCTGATATGGAAAGTGAAATTGAGCAGATTAGTCCGGAATATATTACTGTCGGTTTCGTCGCCAGGCGTTGCGGGGTCAGTAATACCACGGTGTTACGCTGGATTGGAAAAGGGGCACTGTCAGCGTTTAGGCTCCCGGCCGGTCACTATCGGATAGAGAGGGGGGATTTCGCTGAATTTCTCAAAAATTATGGTATGCCAGTCTCTAACCGAACATCTAACGACAAAAGCCGCCGCAGAGATTGAAAATGGATGGCGCACTGAAGGGTAAAACTACAGTAATAAGCTTATTTAATTTCTTAAGTTAGAAATATTTAAGGAGGTGAAAGGTGAGAGTACTAAATCCGGGGAGTATTAATAAAGGAGCTAGGGCTATGAAAGCCTATCTGAAAAGAATTCACCGCGAAAGTAAGGGCTTTACTCTGGTAGAGTTGCTTATTGTTATTGCCATTCTCGGGGTACTGACAGCCGTTGTCCTGCCCAATGTTACCGGGCTGGTTGGTGAGGGCGAGACAGAGGCGGCTAAGGCCGAGCTGGTAACTGTTCAGACAGCTATGGATACGATGATGGCGAAGACAAGGATAAGCTCGGTGACGGCTACTTTGGCAACCAGTGACATGTCGGGTTTTCCGTCAGGAAACGCGTTGTACCCGAACTATCTGCGAACGAAAACGACCAAAGGCACCTATTCCTGTAGCACGACGGGAAACGTTACGCAGGCAACTGACGGTTATGAGTAATATCGCAACTGGTGCTTAACGGGGTTTTTATCGCATCACAGTTTGGCTAATTGGCATCACAAACTGATACAGGAGCGTGGCTGAATGGGAAACGCACTAAAAACTAAGGGGCAGCTTGCTATAGAGTTAGAAGATGCCCGCAAGCGGGCGGAGGAAGCATTAAAAGAAAGCGAATCATTTAATTCCAGCGTGCTGGAAAACGCCCCCAATCCCATCGTCGTTATCAATACTGATGCTTCCATAAGATATATAAATCCGGCGTGTGAAAAGCTGACAGGCTTTACCTTGGACGAAGTTGCCGGCAGGGGAGTTCCGCACCCGTGGTGGCCGGAAGAAGAAAGGAAGAAAATCAGCGTTTCTATTAAAGTCAGTATAGCAAGTGGCGGCAGGAGGGTAGAGCGAATATTCCAGAAGAAGAACGGGGAGCGTTTCTGGGTTGAACTGAACATGGCACCAATAATGCACAACGGAACCCCTAAGTACTATCTGTCAAACTGGGTAGACATCACCGAGCGCAGGCGGGTGGAGGAGTCTCTGGCTGCGTCTGAGAATGACAAAAAGATTATTTTAAATGCTATTTCTGACATTGTTGTGTTTTATCAAGACAGTTCACTGGCGATTAACTGGGCTAATGAAGCAGCAGCACGCTCTGTCGGTAAAAGTCCACAAGACTTGGTTGGTAGACAATGCTATCAATTGTGGTATGAGCGGAACAAGCCTTGCGATGATTGTCCGGTAGTCAGGGCATTGGAGACGAAATTAAGTGTTACTGGCAGCATTAAGACTCCTGACGGGAGATCTTGGGAGGTCTCGGGCGAACCCGTGTATGGCAGTGATGGCAAGATGATAGGTGCCATTGAGATTGCTCACGACATCACCGAGCGCAGGCGGGTGGAGGAGTCTTTACGCGAGTCAGAGGAAAAGTTCTCCAAAGCCTTTCATTCCAGCCCTGACGCTATCGCCATCACCTCAATTAAGGATGACAAGTTTATTGAGGTTAATGACAGTTTCACACGCATCACCGGCTACACCCGTGAGGAAGTGATTAGTCACTGCGTCTTTGATATCAATACTTGGGTAAGCACCGAAGAGCGGGACAGAATAGTACGGGAAATAGATGAACAGGGCAGAGTTCATAATGTAGAAAGGGCCTTGCGCACCAAGTCAGGTGAGATACGTTCAACGCTTTATTCAGCCGAACCAATCAACATTGGTGGTGAACCGTGTTTGATATCCGTGGCAACTGACATTACTGAGCTTAAGCGGGCGGAGGAGGCGCTGGC
>CAYWRT010000047.1:0-12775 GCA_964460815.1 uncultured Dehalococcoidaceae bacterium | reverse complement strand
CCGGGAATGAAGCCTCCCTGTCGCTGCAGGGTGCCCGGGAGGTCCTGATTCTGATAGATTACGGAGGTATAAAAGAAGGTAAAAGCAACCGCCATAATAAAGTAGAGAGCCCAGTAGAACAGACCCAGAGGTAAGGCAGTTTCAGGACTGAACAGGCGGTAAATCGTATCTGCAAACCCCGTCTCCCCGGGAGTGATAAAATAGCTGGCAACAATCCCCGGGAAGAGCACTATCGACATGGCGAAAATGAGTGGTATCATGCCAGCGCTGTTTACCCGCATGGGGATATGGGTCGTCCCCGACTGCCGATACATACGACCACCACGAAAGACACTGCGGGCATACTGCACGGGAACGCGGCGGTGTGCCTCGGTAAAGATAACAATCACCACAATGGTAACCAGGGCTATAATCAGGTAAACAACCAGCCCCAGAAAGTTTTCCTTGGCTAGAATACCCTGTCCGACTAATTGCGGGTAGCCGGCAACAATGCCACCAAATATTATGATAGAGATACCGTTGCCGATACCGTATTCGGTAATTAGCTCTCCCAGCCAGACCAGGAAGGCAGTACCGGCGACCATGGATATCACTATCGCTACCATGGGCAGCGCTTCGGGGCTGCTGACCACACCCTGGCGCTGGAGGAAGACCAGCTGTCCGTAGCCCTGAAGACCGGCCAACGGCACCATAAACCAGTGAGTAATCAGATTAATCTTGTTTCTCCCGGCTTCTCCTTCCTGGGAGAGGGCCTGCAACTTGGGGATGGTCGGCACTAGCAGCATCATGATAATTGAAGCTGTTATATAGGGATAAACCCCCATAGCCGCCACACTGAGCCGTCTCATGGCACCGCCACTGAAGAGGTCAAGCATACCCAGCAGGGCATTGCTCTCGAAAAGCTTTTGCAAGGCAGTCAGGTCTACCCCGGGGAGAGGCACGTGGGCTACGAAGCGAAATATCACCAGAATGCCGATGGTAATAAGGATGCGCCGCCTCAGGTCGGGGAGGCTGAAGGCATCAATCATCGCCTGCAGCAGTCTGGGTCTACTTGGCCTCGGCCGCATATTCCACCTCCTCAGCCTGGCCACCAGCCGCCTCTATCTTTGCCCTGGCTGATGCGGAAAATTTGTGTGCCTTAACCGTCAGGGAATGATTGATGTCACCATCAGCGAGAATCTTAATCGGGTTCCGTAATGATTTGACCACCCCCGCCGCCACCAGTTTCTCCGGTGTCACCTCACTGCCGGGTTCAAAGACATTAAGTCTGCCAATATCAACGGTACTGTACTCCGTCCTGAAGATATTGGTAAAACCGCGCTTACGCGGCAGGCGTTTGATTAAAGGCAACTGCCCACCCTCGAAGCCAGGCCGCATCCTGTAGCCGGCGCGGGACTTCTGGCCTTTACAGCCCCGCCCGGAATAGGTGCCATGCCCGCTGCCGTTCCCACGACCTACCCGCTTCCGGGACTGTCTGGAGCCAGGTGCCGGAGAGATATTATCCTGTCTGACCACTCTCTACCTCCACCTTAACCAGGTGTCTTACCTTATTAATCATGCCCCGAATCGAGCTTGAATCTTCATGGACAACACTCTGGTTCAGCCGGTGAAAACCGAGTGCCGACAGGGTTCTCTTCTGACTCTTCTCATAGCCGATGCCACTTTTGACCCAGGTAATCCGTAATTTACTCACCGGCTACCGCCTCCTCGGTACCAACAGCCGCCTTGCGTCTGGCGAGCTCTGCCTCCGGGTCTCGAAGCTCGCTGAGAGCCCGTATGGTTGCCTTGGCAACATTAATGTGATTAGCGGTACCCAGTGATTTAGTTAAGATATCCTTAATCCCGCAGGCCTCAAGTACCGCCCGGACGCTACCACCGGCAATAACGCCGGTGCCCGGTGCCGCCGGTTTCAGCAAGACCTTGGCGGCCCCGAAGCTTACCATAATTTCATGGGGGATGGTACTCCCGGATAACGGCACCCTGATTAAATTCTTCCTGGCCTTAGCCCCACCCTTATTAATAGCTGCGGGCACTTCGTTCGCCTTACCAATGCCCAGACCGACATGTCCCTCACCGTCGCCGGTCACCACCAGGGCGCTAAACCTGAGACGCTTGCCCCCCTTCATCACCTTGGCAACGCGGTTGACATCTATCAGCTTATCGTTGAGGTTTAACTCGCTGGCATCAATCCGGCTTAATGGCTGCTTCATAAAACTTTAAAAAACCTCTCATAAAACTTGATGTTTCTTTTTTGTTCTGGTTCCCGGCTAATGTTTTGTTTCGCTAAATTTAAACCTCTCCTAAAACTTAAGTCCACCCTGCCGGGCTGCCTCCGCCAGGGCTTTAACCCGGCCGTGGTACTTGTAGCCACCACGGTCAAAGGTTACCTGGCTTATTCCCTTACCGGTGGCACGCTTGGCCAGCATTAAACCGACCATCTCCGCCCGGCCCGTCTTTGATTTACCGCTGGCATCACCTCTTATCTCCGGCTCATTGGTTGAGGCGGAGACCACGGTACGTCCCTGTGAATCATCTATTACCTGAGCATAGATATGGTTCAGGCTGCGATAAACGCACAAACGAGGCCTGGAGCCTGTTCCACTCACCTTGAACCTTACCCGGCGGTGTCTCCTATAGCGTGCTTCTCTCGTATCAGTTTTTCTCATGGCTACTTCCTGCCAACCACCTTGCCGGCCTTACCCGGTTTAAGACGAACTACCTCGCCGGCATATCTAATGCCCTTACCTTTATAAGCATCAGGGGGCCGAATTGCCCGAATTTCAGCCGCCATCTCGCCAACGACCTCTTTATCAGCCCCGGTAACCTTAATCCGATTGTTCCCTTCCACAGCCAGAGATGTGCCCGGCAAGGGTATTACCTCCACCGTATGTGAGTAGCCAATACGAATTATCAGTTTCTCGCCGGCTTTCTCAGCACGATAGCCCACCCCCACTATTTCCAGAGTCTTCTCAAAACCTTGAGACACACCCGCCACCATATTGGCCAACAGGCTCCGGGTCAGCCCGTGCTGGGAACGGTGCTCCTTACTATCGCTGGGCCGGGACACGGTTAAGATATTATCTTCCAGGCTGATGCCCATATCGAAGGGAAGGGAGCGGCCGAGCTCGCCCTTAGGGCCGCTTACCGTAACCTTCTGCCCTTCAATATTCACGGTCACCCCGGATGGTACCGCTATCGGCATCCGTCCTATTCTAGACATACATATACCCCCACAGGTTTACCATACATAGCACAGAAGCTCGCCGCCAGACCCCTGGCGCCAGGCCTGCTGTCCTGTTCTCAAGCCCTTAGATGTCGAAACAATGGCAATACCTAAACCGCCATAAACACGCGGGATTTCTTTCTTCTGCACATACACCCGCAACCCCGGCTTGCTGACACGCTTCAACCCGGAAATGGCCGGCTCATTAGCGCCTAAATACTTAAGGTCAATCTTAATTACCCGATGCGGCTTGCCCCTGACCACCTCATAATTAGCAATAAAGCCTTCCTCTTTAAGTATTCTGGCAATCGCCAGTTTCATCTTGGAGGCAGGTAGTGACACATTTTCATGCCTCGCCATAATGGCGTTCCGTATTCTGGTTAACATATCGGCTATTGGGTCAGAGACGGTCATACCTTTTTCATTCCTTTTCTAAATTACCAGCTTGATTTTCTTACTCCCGGAAGCTGGGCGCTGAGTGCCAGTTTGCGAAAACAAATCCGGCATATACCGAATTTACGTATATAGGCACGAGGCCGCCCGCACAACCGACAACGGTTATGCTGCTGCACCCGGTGCCTGGGCACACGACCGGACTTGGCTATCATTGATTTCTTGGCCATCGTTAACTCCCCCCATCCCTGGTAAAAGGCATACCCAGCAATTCAAGCAGGTGTCTGCCTTCCTCATCTTTTTCAGCCGTGGTGATAATTGATATTTCCAGTCCACGCACTTTGTCTATCTTATCATAATCAATCTCAGGGAAAACTATCTGCTCCTTAAGCCCCAGGGTGTAGTTGCCCCGGCCATCAAAGGAGTCCGGGGAAACCCCCTGAAAGTCGTGCATACGCGGCAGTACCGCATTCACCAGTTTATCCAGAAAGTCATACATACGCTCACCCCGCAGGGTTACCGTCATGCCGATGGGCATCCCGGCCCTTAACCGGAAGGCAGCTATAGATTTTTTAGCGCGAGTAATTACCGGGTGCTGCCCGGAAATGGCCACCATATCCTGCTCCGCCGCCTCCAGAGCCTTGGCATTCTGAATTGCCTCGCCCAGGCCGATATTAATCACTATCTTATCCAGGCGCGGTACCTGCATAATATTTTTATGCCCGCAAAGCTCCATCAGGCGGGGAATAATCTCTTCCCGGTATCTTTCCTTTAGCCTTGACATCTAATCAATCACCTCATGGCAGGAGCGGCAGACTCGTACCCTCCGCCCATCCTCCAGTTTTTCAAAGCCAACACGGCTGGGCTTCTGGCACTTGTTGCAGAGCAACATGACATTGGACACAGGAAGGGGCACTTCCAGGTCAATGATACCGGCCTGCCTGACCGCTCCCCTGGCTCTGGAGTGCTTTTTCACAAAGTTGACGCCCTCAACCAGCACCTGTTGCTTCTCAGGATAGGCAAAACGCACCTTACCCTTCTTGCCCTTGTCCTTACCGGCGATAACTAGTACCGTATCGTTTTTTCTGATTTTCATAGCCCGCTCTATCCCTATAAAACCTCCGGCGCCAGCGAGATAATCTTGGTATAATTTTTATCCCTCAACTCCCTGGCTACCGGTCCGAAGATTCGGGTCCCCCTGGGATTATTCTTATCAGTAAGAATCACCGCCGCATTTTCATCAAACCTGATATAAGAGCCATCGGGACGCCGGTATGGCTGGGCCATACGGATGACGACGGCCCGCACTACGTCGCCCTTCTTGGCCACCGCACCCGGTATTGCCCGCTTGACTGAAGCCACAATGATATCCCCTACCCGGGCATATCTCTTACGGGTGCCACCCAGCACATTGATGCACATGATTTCCCGGGCACCGGTATTGTCCGCTATCTTAAGCCTGGTATATGTTTGAATCATAATTATAACACCATAAAATATCTAGCTTATTTCCTCATATTTAGTTCCAGCTACCTCTCCCACGGTTGAACCACGATTATGACACGAAATTCTAGGTTATTTCCTTAGGCTGGACCTCCGCTACCTCTCCCGTAGTCAATATTTCCGCCACCCGCCACCTTTTGTCCTTCGAGAGCGGGCGGGTTTCCACTATCCTGACGGTATCTCCTATCCGGCACTTGTTCTTTTCATCGTGAGCCTTATATTTAACGGCTCTCCTGATGGTCTTCCGGTACAATGGATGGCGCCTGGGCGTTTCCACCGCCACAACCACCGTCTTATCCATCTTGTCGCTCACCACCCGACCGAACCTGATTTTCTGCTTTCCTTCCATCCCTCAATACCTACCTTATACCCAGTTCTCTCTCCCTGAGCAGGGTCTTCAATCGAGCAATCTTTTTCTTGACCCTCCGAAGTTCACGATGGTTCACCAGCTGCTTGGTGGCGAGGCGAAAACGGAGGTTAAAAAGTTCCTGGTGAGTTTCCTCCATCTGCTTCGCCAATTCGCTGGTGCTCAGGTCTCTGAATTCCTTTAGCCCCAAAGTGCTCGCTCCTTATTTTACAGAATCACTGCCAGCGGCGGCAACGGTTTCCCTTATTACAAATCTGGACTTCACCGGCAGTTTGTGCGAAGCCAGGCGTATCGCTTCCCTGGCTACATCCTCACCAACCCCCGCCATTTCAAACATTACCCTCCCCGACCTGACCACAGCTACCCAGTGGTCGGGGACACCCTTACCACTGCCCATACGGGTCTCCGCCGCCTTCTTACTGACCGGTTTATCCGGGAAAACACGTATCCAGACCTTACCCCCACGGCGGATGTGATGGGTAATAGCCCGCCGGGCTGCCTCAATCTGCGCACCGGTAATCCAGGCTGATTCCAGTACCTGCAAACCATAATCACCGAAGTCGATAACATTGCCTGCCTGGGACTGACCACGGCGGCGTCCCCGCTGAGCCTTGCGATATTTAACGCGCTTAGGCTGCTGCATCCTCTGCCTCTTCCTTCACTGTATTAGCTGGCTCGGCCTCAGCCGTTACCTCGGCATCCGGTTCGGCAGCTTTTGCCTCGGTCTCCGCGGCCGTCGCTGTTTTACGGCGTCTTTTCACTGCCGGCTTGGCCGGTTTCTCTTCTGATTTCGCCGTGGCGGCTGCCTCTGTAGTTTTTTTCGCTCTTGGCCTGGCCGGTTTTTTCTCCGGCTCCGCCACTGGTTTCACCTCGTCACTTTCAGCCACTGCTTCCACCGGCTTCTCCTCCGGCTCTGCCGCCGGAGTTACCCCGGCCGCGGCTTCAACCAGTTCCTCAGGCTCGGCAACGGGTGCCACGCCGGCACTTTCGGCTACGGCTTCAACCGGCTCTTCTTCACCCGCTACCACCTTGGGTTCGGGCAGGATTTGCCCCTTATATATCCAGACCTTGACTCCAATCCGACCCAGAGTAGTACGTGCCTCGGTAAAACCATAATCAATATCAGCCCGCAGAGTATGCAAAGGCACCTGCCCCTCATGTGAAGTCTGCCGACGGGCTATCTCAGCATTCCCCAGTCTACCCGCACAACTTATCTTTATTCCTTTAGCCCCGGCCTGTATGGTGCGAAAGATAGCCTGCTTCATGGCTCTCCGATAAGCTACCCGGCGCTCAATCTGTTCCGCCACCGCTCTGGCCACCAGATAGGCATCCAGCTCCGGCTGGCGAATCTCCTGAATATTCAAACGAACCCTCTTCCCGATGAGGTTCTCAAGATAAAGCCTCATTTCATCAACCCGCTGTCCTCCCCGTCCAATGACGATACCGGGCCGGGCAGTATACAGGGTAATGGTCACATCCCTGGCCTGGCGGTCAATCTCTATGAGGGAGATGGCGGCTTCACGATACTTGGTCTGAATCGCCTCACGAAGCTTGGTATCTTCCAGCACAAACTCAGCATAATGTGTGTCGCTATACCACTTCGACTGCCAATCCCTGATGACACCGAGTCGAAAACCTGTCGGGTGAACTTTATGACCCAATTAACCCTCCTCAGCAACTATAACCGTAATATGGCTGGAATGCCTCCGGATGGGGCTTACTCGCCCCCTGGCCCGTGGCCGATACCTCCGCATACTCGGAGCCTCATCAGCAAAGATGCCCACAATTCTCAAGTCGGCGGGGTCCATCTGAAAATTGTTCTCGGCATTGGCGGCCGCTGACCGCACCAGCTTGGCGACAACCTTCGCCTTCGGTGTCGGCGTAAACCTGAGCACCGCCAACGCCTCATCCACCTTTTTGCCCCGCACCATATTCACCAGCGGACGCACCTTACTGGCTGGTATACCCGTGTACTTAGCTACGGCTCTGACTTCCATTCTGTCTCCCGCCTATATCAGGCAGCTTTTAACCTACTTTCTCTTTTTCACCTGAGTAACTTTATCTGATCTGGCAACATGCCCCCTGAAGGTTCGGGTAGCGGCAAACTCGCCTAATTTATGCCCTACCATATTCTCGCTGATATAGATAGGCACATGTCTCCTGCCATCGTGGACGCCAATAGTCAGGCCCACCATCCCCGGCATTATGGTTGACGAGCGTGACCAAGTTTTGATCACCGCCTTCTTACCCGAGCGTATCACGGCATCTACCTTTTTCATTAACTTTTCGTCGATAGCCGGTCCCTTTTTTGTTGACCTTGACACTTTCCCTCTCCAGCCGCTTACTTTGCTCTACGTTTCACAATCATCCGGTCCGAAGCCTTCGGCTTACGCGTTTTATAACCCAGGGCTGGTTTGCCCCAGGGTGTCTTCGGCCCGGGCAGGCCAATCGGTGATCTGCCCTCCCCACCACCATGAGGATGGTCACGCGGGGACATGGCTGAGCCCCTCACCGTAGGCCGCCATCCCATATGTCGCCTGCGCCCGGCCTTACCCAGACTTATATTCTGATGTTCCACATTCCCTATCTGGCCAACAGTAGCCAGACAATCGCTGCGGACACGCCGTATCTCACCGGACGGCAATCGTATCAGGGCGTATTCACCCTCCTTTACCATCAGCTGAGCCGCCGCCCCGGCACTGCGCACCACCTGCCCACCCTTCCCTCTCTGTAATTCAATATTGTGTATTTGCGTACCTGTCGGGATGGACTTCATGGGCAAAGCATTCCCCGGTTTTATTTCCGCATTGCCCCCCGACATCACGCTATCACCAACACCAAGTCCCAATGGTGCCAGGATATAGCGCTTTTCCCCGTCGGCATAGTAAATAAGCGCAATACGTGCCGAGCGGTTGGGGTCATATTCAATAGCCGCCACCCTGCCGGGAATGCCCGCCTTGTCCCGCTTGAAGTCAATCACGCGGAGCCGCCGTTTGGCGCCTCCACCCCGGTGGCGCACGGTTATTTTACCGCGGTTATTACGCCCCGCCCGCTTCTTCAGGGGTACCAGCAGCGATTTCTCCGGTTTGTCCTTGGTTATCTCGTCAAAAGTATAGCCGCTCATCCCCCGCCGGCCGGGAGAGGTGGGACGATATATTTTTAAAGCCATTTTTTAATACAAACCCCTTAGTTTATTGCTCATCAACCCCTTGATATTTTACCACCCTCCCCTTTGCCCCCCTCGTCTCTCATCTTTTCCCACCCTGCCGCCCTCGCATCACCCGCGGCTTAGCCCTTAAATAACCACCCACCCTGCGCCCTCTCCTTCAAAGAGGAGGGGAGCAAAGTCCCTTCATTTTATACACCCTCGAAGAATTCTATCTTATCCCCCGCCTGGAGGGTAACAATCGCCTTTTTCCAGGAGCGCGTCAGCACCTGCTGGCGGCCCACCCTCCGGGTCTTGCCCGGCACCGTGACCACATTGACCCCGGTTACCCTTACCTTGAACGCTTTTTCCACAGCCTGCTTGACCAGCGGCTTATTAGCCCCCTCGGCTATCTCAAAGGCATATTTATTCTGAGTTTGCAGTTCAGTGCTCTTCTCAGTTATCAGCGGACGGCGCAGCACCTCGTACAGATGCATTATCACCCCCTTGAGCTAATCCGTTTCCCCATAGTTTTTCCGCCCTACGTACCGCCGCCTCAGTCATCAGCAGCGCCTTATGAGAAAGTATATCAAGCACATTAATTACATGGACCGGCATCGTCTTGATGGCCGATAGATTACGAGCCGATTTGATGACATTCTCCTCCGGTTCCGGGGTAACAATCAGAGCCGAGGAATCCACACCGAGGGCCGACAGCACTTCTATCATCCTCTTTGTCTTGGGCTCGGCAAAATCAAACTCCTCGAGAACCTTCAATTCTCCATCGCCCGCCTTGGCTGACAGGACACACCGCAGGGCCAGGCGGCGCATCTTCCTGGGCACCTCCTGGCGGTAGTCCCTCGGGTGCGGCCCGAAGGTAATGCCACCCCCGCGGCGCAGCGGCGATTTCTTGCTGCCGGCACGGGCGTTGCCGGTGCCCTTCTGGCGGTACAGCTTCCGGGTGCTACCCGTAACTTCACCCCTGGTCTTGGTCGAGCTTGTCCCCTGCCGGGCATTGGCCTGCTGACCGACCATTACCTGATGTACCACCGCCTTATTAAACGGCACGGCAAAAACAAGGTCACTTATTTCAATCTGCCTGACCACTTCTCCGGCAAGGTTATAAACTGGCACCTGCACCCCGCTACCTCCCCCTCCTGGATTTTCGTACCAGCACCAGACTATTTCTCATCCCGGGCACGGCCCCCCTAACCAGCAACAGGTTACGGGCAGGGTCAGCCTGAAACACCTCTAAATTGCAAACGGTTATCCGCTTATTTCCCATGTGCCCCGACATACGCATTCCTTTGAATACACGCCCGGGAGTGGTCGTGGAACCTATCGAGCCCGGGGCACGATGCCGGTCAGACTGCCCGTGTGTCTTGGGCCCGCCGGCAAAGTGGTGCCGTTTGACCGTACCGGCAAACCCCTTGCCCCTGGAGACGCCGGTAACATCAACCAGGTCTCCCGCCTTAAACAGGCTAACATCGAACTTCTGCCCCGTTTCAATAGCTTCAATATCGTCCACCCTGAACTCCCGAAGGTGCTTGAATGACGTCACTTCTCTGGCACGTCCTCGCCGGGAAGACTTTTTCCGTTTAGCTTCACCAAAACCAAGCTGTGCGGCATTATACCCCTCTTTAGCTACAGTTTTTACCTGCGCCACGGTGCATGGACCAGCCTCGATAGCAGTCACCGCCTCAGACCCGCCACCCTCCTGGAACACCTGAGTCATACCCAGCTTCTTGCCAATAATCCCTTCAGTCATAACATCAGCCACCCTTGATAATCATCACAACTTGATATCTATTTCCACCCCCGAGGGCAGGTTCAGTTTGGTCAGGGCATCTATGGTCTTGGAGGTCGTCTCAACAATATCAATGAGGCGCTTATGGGTTCGAATCTCAAACTGCTCCTGCGAGTCCTTATCTATGAACGGGGAACGGATAACACTGAATTTCTGGATGCGGGTTGGCAGAGGCACCGGCCCAACGGCAACGGCCCCGGTGCTCTCAACCGCCTCCAGAATCTGCCGGGCCGACTGGTCGACCACCTTGTGGTCAAAACCCTTCAGCTTGATACGGATTTTCTGCTTAGCCATATTTCCTGCCCACCGCTTTCTCCACAATCTGGTCGGTTAGTTCAGCCGGTAGTTCCTCATAACTGTGGAACTCCAGAGAGTGCGTCGCTCTACCCTGTGTTAATGACCTCAGCCTGGTGGCATAGCCAAAGGCCTCGGCCAGGGGAATAAGGCAATGAATAACATACATTTCACCCTGCGTATCAACCTTAGCGATATGGCCTCTCCTGGAATTGAGGTCACCTATTATATCACCGAGAAACGGCTCCGGTGTCACCACTTCCAGATTCATGATGGGCTCCAGAATTACCGGCTTGGCTTTCATGACGCCTTCCCTCAGCGCTATCGAGCCAGCCATCTTGAAGGCCAGCTCGGAAGAGTCAACCTCATGATAGCTGCCATCACAGAGGGTAGCTTTAACATCAACCACGGGATAGCCTGCCAGCACTCCCGTCTCCATAGCTTCTTTAATGCCAGCCCCAACCGGTGGAATATATTGCTTCGGTATGGTGCCACCTTTAACGGCATCAACAAACTGAAAGCCCCGGCCACGCTCCAGGGGCTCAAGCTCAATATTGACATGACCATACTGGCCGTGGCCACCGCTCTGGCGAACAAATTTTCCCTCAACCTCCACCGGTATCGTAATTGTCTCCTTGTAAGCGACCCTCGGCCTGCCCACCTTTACCCCCACCCTGAATTCACTAATCAACCGGCTTACTATAACTTCCAGGTGGAGCTCTCCCATACCCGAAACCACAGTTTGCCCGGTGTCCTCATTGTAAACCACCTTAAAGGTGGGGTCCTCTTCGGTCAATTTCTGCAGGGCTTCCCCCATCCGGTCCTGGTCAGCCCTGGTTTTGGGCTCAATAGCCACCGAGATGACCGGCTCGGGGAAACGTATGGACTCCAGAAGCACCGCTTTAATAGAGTCGCACAGGGTATCCCCGGTAAAGGTATTCTTGAGGCCCAATGTAGCGACAATAGCTCCAGTATCGGCTACGGTGACATCCTCCCGACGATTGGCATGCATTAACAACAGGCGCCCGATGCGCTCATTTCTGGCTCTGGTCGAATTATATACCTGGGCCCCCACCTTCACCCTGCCCGAATACACCCTGAAATAGACCAGCCTGCCCACGAAGGGGTCAGTGACTACCTTGAACGCCAGTGCCGAAAACGGAGCCTCGTCATCGGCGGGCCGGGCAACCTTGTCACCTGACCTGGCATCTAAGCCCTCTACCGGCGGTACACCCAGGGGGGAGGGCAGATAGTCGACAACAGCATCGAGCAGGGGTTGAATGCCCATATTTTTCAGAGCACTGCCACAAAGAACGGGTACCCCTTTATTGGCCAGGGTTACCCTCATCAGGGCTTTCTTCAGCTCAGGGGCGCTGACCTCTTTGCCCTCAAGGTAAGCCATCATTACCTCGTCATCACGTTCGGCTAATTTGGTGACTAGTGCCTGACGGAACTCGGCGCATCTTGCCTGCTCCGGCTCCGGAATGGCCACCTCCTCCGGCTCTGAATCAGGGTCAGTATCAAAGCGCCAGGCCCGGTTCTCGATAAGGTCAATAACGCCCTGATACGATTCCTCGGCACCCAGCGGAAGCTGCACTGGCAGCGGGGTTGCCTGTAACCGAATCTCTATCATAGACAGTGTTCGGCTGAAATTAGCACCAACCCTGTCCATCTTATTTATAAAGCAAATTCTGGGCACCTTATATCTATCCGCCTGCCGCCACACCGTCTCCGACTGAGCCTCAACTCCAGCCACGGCGTCAAAAACCACCACCCCGCCATCAAGTACCCTGAGGCTGCGCTCTACCTCAGCGGTAAAGTCGACATGCCCGGGAGTATCAATGATATTAATGCGGTGCTCACGCCAGTAACAGGTAGTGGCCGCCGCCGTGATGGTGATGCCACGCTGCCTCTCCTGCTCCATCCAGTCCATCACGGCGGTGCCTTCGTGCACCTCGCCAATCTTGTAGGTCCGTCCGGTATAATATAGTATCCTCTCGGTGACGGTAGTCTTACCGGCATCAATGTGAGCGATAATGCCTA
>CAYWRT010000046.1:0-12819 GCA_964460815.1 uncultured Dehalococcoidaceae bacterium | reverse complement strand
GGTTCCTCTATTTATTATGCACTGGGTATTGTGGCCCTGGTAGCCATGGGGGCTACCCCGGTCGCACTGGGTATTGCTGGCGTGCTCTTCATCTTTACGGCTCTGACCTATGCTGAGGGCACCGCGGCTCTGCCTGAAGCCGGCGGCTCAGCCAGTTTTGCCCGGCATGCCTTCGGTGACATGGCTGGTTTCATTGCTGGTTGGGCGCTGATGCTGAGCTACATTGTCACCATTTCCATCTCCGCCTTCACCATACCGCCATACCTGGGTTTCTTCTGGGAGCCCTTCAAGGACTCACCTTTCATTGGTACCCTTGCCTCTGTGGGAATTGTATTTTTCCTTATGGTATTAAACGTTATCGGCATCAGGGAGACTTCCTTTATTAATGTCGGTGCCACCATACTGGATATACTCACTCAGGTTTCACTGGTGGTTATAGGTTTCATATTGCTGTTCAACCCAACCGTCCTGGTTCATCGCATTATCGATAACTGGCCAACGACAAATAACCTGATTCTCGGTATAGCCCTGGCTTCCATCGCTTACACCGGCATAGAAACCATGTCGCAAATGGCTGAGGAAACCAGACGACCGGAAAAGAGTGTACCCAGGGCACTGGTCATGATGATTGTAGCCGTTCTGGTTATCTTCGCCGGTATTTCTCTGGTATCCCTGTCAGCCATGCCTCTTGAGGAGCTTGCTTCGGAGTGGTCCAGAGACCCGGTAGCTGGCATTGCCTTCCATCTTCCTGTAGAGTTAATACGTACTATTTTGAAGCCTCTTATCGCTGTTCTGGCGGGCACCATATTGCTCATAGCCACCAATGCCGGGCTTATAGGTATCTCAAGGCTTGCCTTCTCACTGGGAAGTCATGGACTGGTACCACCGGCGCTTAGCCGCGTGCATCACCGATTTAAGACACCGTATATTTCCATAATTCTGTTCAGCTTGATTGCCGTTGTAATCCTGGTTCCCGGATTTTTTGCCACTGATGTCTTTGCCAATATGGGGGCGTTATACGCCGTTGGGTCATTACTTGCCTTTATGTTCGCGCATGCTTCTATCCTTGGTCTGAGAGTCAGGAAACCGGAACTGCCGCGCCCCTTTAAACTGGGCTGGAATATGAGGATTAAGGGGCGTGAGCTACCGGTGAGTGCTATGATAGGTTTGGCGGCAACAGCAGTAATATGGGTCATTATATTGATTACTGAGTCTTACAGCCGCTGGGTTGGTCTTATCTGGATGGCGGGCGGACTCATTGTCTATTATGTCTATCGTCGAAGCCGGAGCAAATCATCAGCCTATAGGCAAAAGGAACGGGAGAAATTAGGTTAAAAACCTGCCGAAAAGGTATTGTAGATTTTTAATAATAGGATTATAATACCCACAGTCTTAGAAGATATGGAAGGCAATGGAGTTTAAGAAGATTCTGGTGCCAGTAGTCGGCAATGAGGCAGATGAAGAGGCGATGAAGTTAGCCTGCCGGCTGGCGAAGAAAGACAAGGGCAAGGTCTGGGTGGTCTGTATTGTTGCTGTCAAACGCGCCCTGCCGCTGGATGCTGAAATTGAGGCTGAAATTCAAAATGCTGAGGACGTACTGGACCACGCCGAGAGGGTGGCTGAGGAAGAAGAATATGAGGCCGAGACTGACGTCCTGCAAGCTCGCGATGTCGGCCCGGCGATTATAGATGAAGCTGTGGAAAGGGGTGTAGACCTGATTTTGATGGGGATTAAGTACAAAAGGCGCTTCGGGCAGTTCAGCCTGGGTAACGTGGTGCCTTATGTATTGAAAAATGCTCCCTGTCCGGTTATACTCTACCAGCAGTGAAGTTAAAATAAGTGAGGGATGGGTTTGTCATATGAAAGTGGTGATTATGGGATGCGGGCGGGTTGGTGCCCGGCTGGCGTCGTTGCTGGATGCCGATGGGCACGAAGTTACTGTTCTGGATAACGATACCTATAGTTTCCGCAGGTTGCCGCCTACATTTGGTGGCACGGCTCTGTTTGGCAACGGTATTGACGAGGAAGCGCTGCGGAGGGCAGGTATTGAGGAAGCAGATGTCTTTGTGGCAGTGACCCAGGGGGACAACCGTAATGTTATGGCGTGCCAGATTGCCAAGCACATCTTCAACGTGCCCAGGGTAATGTGCCGTATCTATGACCCTTTGCGTGAGGAGATGTACAGCACTTTAGGCTTGGAAACGATAAGTCCGACAAAAGTATTTGCCCAGTTGCTTAGGGAAAAGTTGGAGGGCTGAGGTGAAAGTATGTATATCATAGTCGTTGGTGGTGGCCGCCTGGGTTATTACCTGCTCAAGGCACTGCTTAATGAAGGGCATGAGGTACTGCTGCTGGAAAAGAACGAACGTATATGTCAAAACATTATAGAAGAGATGGGCAGTGTCTGCTATCGTGGTGATGGCTGTGAGGCGGCTACCCTCGCTGAGGTGGGCACCGGCCGGGCGGATATGCTGGTAGCGGTAACCGGTGATGATGAGGATAATCTGGTTGCCTGCCAGGTGGCCAAACATAAATACAACGTGCCTCGCACTATAGGCCGTATCAGAAACCCGCAAAACGAGGTTCTCTTTAAAAAGCTGGGGATAGATGTTACCGTAAGCACCACCAATCTCATCATTGAGGCGATAGAGCGGGAGGTGCCGACGCATCCGCTGACACGCTTGTTGACTATCGGTGAAAAGGGTCTGGTCATTGTCGATGTCAAGATTTCTCCCGAATCAACCACGGTAGGCAAGACAGTGAAAGAGCTTTCCCTGCCTAGCGAAAGCAAGCTGGCTCTGATTATTCCCCATGAAGGCAGTGCTCACGTGCCCGCCGCTAGTACTGTCCTTCGGGCAGGAGACCAGATAATCGCTCTGACCTCTCCTGAGTCGGAAGAGGCGCTGCGAGCCGCCCTGCGGGGTGTTTGAACGGGTTTAGAGGTAACAATCACCCCTCCTTTTCGGCGGCGAGTGCATCATTGATAGCGCTCTCATCCTGATAATGATATTGCGGATTTATAATATCCAGCACTTAAAATCAGCACTGACTGATGTGGAGACAAACTCGCTCCCGACGATTTTTCCCAGTTCCTCTACCACTTTGTTTTTTAACCACGGTCTTATTAACTACTCACCACTTTCTTCCTTATTCCGGAATAACAGGTAAAAGCAGGTACGACATATAGTCTCTAGTATGGTAAATCTTATGCAGTGTCGTCCGGCTGCTGCACAGGTGCAGGTAACCGGGGACTACATCCAGGGAGCAAATCTCCAGTTGAATACGGTGTCCTGCCTTAAATAGATGTGAAGTGGAGTCGAGCCCGATGGCGTGCTGATATACCTGCCCCGGTTTGCATAGCTCCTTTTTGTTGGTATGCCAGGGCATATAGGGCTTCGACCTCTTTTCGTCAAGGGTCCGGTATGATGCCCTTATCCAGCATCTATCTGACAGGTCGTACTGTTGCGGAGGGCACACCGCCACCTGATTTCCATTTTCATCCAGCTCTCTCAACCTTATATTCCAGGTGGTATCCTCCTGGTCGATGGCAGCGTACCAGTAGCAGGCCATAGGTCCCATGACCAGCGTGTCCTTGGGCAAAGGAGGCGTGGTATATTTGACCGATTGGACAGTGCTGGTCACGGAGAGAGGTTCCTGAACGAAACAATCAGGCTCGTCTTCATCGGGGCCAGGTTCCTCTTCCAGTAAGCGTCTCCAGCTGCGGAGGTAGAATTTTGTCCATTTAGTTCTGGCCAGAGGCCATTCCTGCTCATAACGCCACTGATTAGCTCCCGTGACATAGGTCTTGATGGGTGGTTCCTCCATCATCCCGGTATCTATCCCTTTAAGCCAGTGGTCCATCCATCTTATCAGCTCCTCGTTTTGGGCACGCCAGGGGCGGACGTCTTCACCGGGAGGCCCCATGAGCACCTTCTTGGGTACATTTACTCTATTATAGATGGAGAAGGCGTCACCAGCCCAACCGGCCAGCCACGGGCCGCCTGTAAAGGTGGGCACCTTTATTTTCTCGAGCTCGGCCGGTTTTGCCTGCAGGTACTTGCCGTCAGGGTCTAAAAGCTGGTCAGCGAAGAAAGGATTTTTAAACCAGTACCTGGCTACGCTCCAGAAGTAGCTGTATTGTATCAGGTCGGGGTCCTGTAGCCTTTCCTGCTGTAGTTTCTCAAACTTCTCCTTGCCCAGCTTTTTCATGAGCGCCGATACCGGGTTTCTCGGGGCCATGCCACTGCCGTTGTTGCCACCGGGGTCCATAGGGCGTCCGCTAAAAATCCGCCATGTCCCGGAACCGATAACGCCGGTTGGCTCCGCGTCGACATGCGGCTCCCAGGGGAAAATAGCCTTGAGATGTGGCGGCTGTTCTATAGCTACACGAACCTGAAACGCGGCATATGCCGATATCCCGAGCATGCCTACATTGCCGTCACTCCATGGCTGCTGGGCGATCCATTCGACTACCTCATAGCCATCGCGCGCCTGTCTCGGGTCACCCTGCATGAGTTCCCCTTCTGAATCGCCACTTCCTCGAAAATCCCCGATTACGTGGACATAACCCCTTGGTACAATGTATTCGGGGTCGCCGGCTTCAATGGGGCCGTCCCAGAGCTGGGACCCGGTGCCTTTGCTCTGTGTTTTCAAAGGTATTACCTGCAAATCTTTGCCATAGGAGGACATCCCCAGTAATGCGGGGAATTTACCCTCAGCGTCCGGGCGGTAGACATCAAGCGCTAGGCGCACTCCGTCGCTCATGGTGACAAATATATTCTTGTCCGTCTTAATTTTGTATACTGGCTGTGAACCTTTGTTCATCTTTAATCTCCTCCTGTGAAATTAATATTATTCCCGGATAAAACCGGCGCTTCCGCCGTTCATTTTACCATGTATTCACATTGTGGCCTACCTCCTTGTTTTACCGTTCTTTGGCCGGAATACCTAGATTCTTATTTAACAACTGACCTTTCGTCAGTATCTATAAATCACCAGTGGTAACCACATTATAAACTCCCTTAACCGGGGAGGCAAAGGAGGACTCTATTTCGGTAGAAAAAATTCTCCGGGTGGGATGAAAAATAACCAACTTTTCTGAAATATTGTTATATTTGACGTAAACCCGTGGTTTGGTATATTGTCTGTTCTGGTTAACCGGATAGCAAACAGGGCTTTCCATACTGGCCATCTGGCGTGTAGGATTCTATGACGGCGGGTAAATTTTACAACGGCTGGACACTGATGGTTATCCTTCTGGTGGCCATTATTGTGGCTGGTGGCATCGTAATCTGGTCAAGGTGCCACCAGAGCCAGTCTATAGAAATTTCCATAGTTCCCGAACAGGAACTTAATGGTGAAATTTATATCGGCGGTGAGGTCAATAACCCTGGCTTCTATCCGCTGGAAGCCGGGGTTAGTGTCGAGGACATTATCCGGGCGGCCGGAGGCACTACCGATAAGGCTGACCTGAACCGGATTGGGCTTTCTGTTCATGGTTTACAGGAGGGAGAGCCGCCGCAGAGAGTCAACATCAATTGTGCTGAAGCGTGGCTGCTGGAGGCGTTACCTGGAATCGGTCAGGTCAGGGCCCAGGCAATTATAGACTATCGCCAGAAAAACGGTCCGTTTCTTAATACTAATGAGCTGGCTGAAGTGGAAGGTATCGGCTCGGCTACCTATGAGGAGATTAAACACTTGGTCACCGTCGCCGACTAGTAGTCAGGATGAAGACTCGTGTTACTTATCTATCTTAGCTGTGCCTGGTTGGCTGGTATCTTTCTGGGGTCAAACCTTAATGTGCCTTTCGCCCTTAGCCTCATCGGACTTATTCCCCTTCCCCTGCTCTTTTTTGCCCGTCAGCACCGCAAGCCGATAATCTTCGTCAGTCTGGGGCTTTTTGCCCTTCTGGGGGCGGCTGCCTATGCCTATTCCAGCCTGTATACGGTTGACGAGAGCAGCCTTCATTTCTATAACGACCGTGGCCGTGTCGAGATTAAGGGGATGGTAGCCGGAGACCCCGATGCCCGGGATAAAAACACTCGTCTTACCCTGGCCGCCACCGAAATCAAACTGGATGAAGGGTGGCAGGGCGTTGAGGGAACGGCCCTGATATTTGTGCCCCGATACCCGTCTTATGAATATGGTGATGTGCTTCTGGTTGCGGGAGAGCTGAGGACACCGCCTCGGCTTGATGACTTTGATTACCGGGGGTATCTGGCTCACCAGGGTATCCATACCACGATGCTCTACCCCGAAATAGAGGTGCTGGAAACGGGGCAGGGCTTTCAGCCACTGGCATGGGTCTACTCGCTGAAGAGCCGTTTATCACAAAGCCTGGCCAGCGTGCTGCCCGAGCCGCAAGCATCACTGGCCCAGGGCATTGTTCTGGGTATCCGGGGCAATATTCCGCAATCACTCAAAGCTGACTTCGCCCGCAGTGGCACCGCTCACCTTCTGGCTATCTCCGGTCTTCACCTCGGCATCATGGCGGGCGTCCTGCTCAGCCTGGGTATATGGCTCTTGGGTCGGCGGCATTACCTCTATGTCTGGCTGGCACTGGGCGCCATCTGGCTCTATGCCTTAATCACGGGTATGCACGCGCCGGTGGTGCGGGGTGCCATCATGGCCAGCCTGTTCCTGGTAGCCGAGCTTCTGGGCAGGCAGCGTGGTGCTATGGTGGCTCTGACCCTGGCGGCGGCGATAATGGTGGGAGTCCAACCCTACATTCTGGGTGATGCCGCTTTCCAGTTGAGCTTTCTGGCTATGACTGGTCTGATATTCATTTACCCGATTTTGCGTAACCTGGGCAGGAGGGCCGTTGCGGTGGTACTGGGCGAGGATGGTGCTCCTGTCTCCCTGGCCAATTTTACCGTAGATGCCCTGAGCGCTACCCTGGGAGCTATCATCGCGGTCTGGCCGGTGGTTGCCTATTACTTCGGTATCGTTTCCTTGGTTGGCCCGTTAGCCACGTTCCTGGCGCTGCCGGCACTGCCCGGCGTTATCATCATAGGCGCCTTAACCGCAGTCCTGGGGCTTATGGTAATACCGGTCGCTCAGGCTATAGGCTGGCTGGCCTGGCTCTTCCTGTCATACATGATACTTGTGGTCAGTGGCCTGGCAGCACCCTCCATATCAACTGCCGAAGTAGGCTCAATTAGCCTTACTTTCATATGGGGTTATTATCTGGCTCTGGCGGCAGGTATCTGGCTTAAAAGTAACTGGAAGAGGTTGCGCAACCTAGTGCCGAGAGCCTCTGTCTGTCTAAGAGCCGGTATGGACGTGTTCTCTGAACCTCTCCGAGCTAGAAAGTGGATTATTTTGCCTCTGCTGGTAATAGCCGTACTGGTGTCATACACGGCGGCTATCATGCCTGATGATAACCTCCGTGTCAGCTTTCTCGATGTCGGTGAGGGTGACGCCATTCTGGTTCAGAAGGGCAGCCGGCAGGTTCTGGTTGATGGTGGCCCCAGCCCCCAGGCGCTCAGTCTGGAGCTGGGCAGCCAGATGCCTTTCTGGGACAGGACCATTGATTTGCTGGTATTGACCCATCCCCACCAGGACCACCTCGCCGGACTGGTGGAGGTGCTGCGGCGCTACCGGGTGGGACAGGTGCTCTATCCAGATTCTGACTGCGATTCCCCGCTATATGATGAGTGGCAGAGGCTTATTGAAGAAAAGGGTATTGAGCATACCGCAGCCCGTGCCGGACAGCAGATTGACCTGGGTGATGGGGTTGTGATGAGGGTGCTCAATCCGCAGCCGACTTTACTTTCTGGCACAGAGTCGGATGTGGACAATAACGGCGTGGTGCTGCGCCTGAGCACCGGCGATGTCAGCTTCCTGCTTACCGCCGACATCATGAGGGAAACCGAGTGGGAGCTTATTAATCAGAGGGCTGACCTTGCCAGCATTGTTCTCAAGGTTGCCCACCACGGCTCGGATACCTCCACCACCCCTGAATTTCTGGCGGTGGTCAGTCCTCAGGTAGCCGTCATATCCTGCGGCGCCGATAATAAATTCGGGCACCCCAGCGACGAGGTGGTAAGCCGGCTTGGGCAGAAACTGGGCAGGGAAAATATCTATCGCACCGACCAGCACGGCACCATAGAATTTACCACCGATGGAGAAAGGCTGTGGGTGGAGGCGGGAAGGTGAGTCTTCGCTATTTTTCGCCCTTTCTCCGGTAATAGTTTATCAGCTCGTTTATCGATTTGGCGGCCGTATCCACGCTGGGGAAGAACGGCACCCCTTCCTCAACAAGCCGTGTCCGCATGCGACCGACTTCACGCCAGAACCATTGCTCCATTTCCGTAATTCCTACCGGGCGGTCATTAAATATCAGGAAGAAGGGCTTGGGGCTTTCCTTATGCAGATTGATATATCCCTCGACATTGCCGGCTATCCAGGATGCAAACGTCTCCTGGTGGAAGGGGTGGTCCTCGGCCGCTACATTGGCGCAGATGAAATCAAAGTCGGGGTGTCTGGCCATTTCCAGCAGCAGGGCGGGAACTGTGTAGGCGTCTCCGGGTATTGTTATCGAGCGGTCCGCCGGATTATCAATGCAGTCCCAGAGCTGTGCCCCCCGCCGTTTGAACTCCTCGCGGATTTCCGGTGGTAAGGGCACCACCTCAAAGCCGTTGTCGGCCCACTCGTCAGCCGAAACCGTATTCCGACCGCCGCCGCTGCCTCCGGTGCCGATTCTCCGCCCTCTTATCGGCGGTAGATAGCTGAAAGCCACGGCCATATGGATAAGGTCATCCAGGTCTCGTACCGGTATGCCGCCTGCCTGCCTGATGGCGATATCCCATACTGGTGATGACCTTGCCATTGAGGCGGTATGGGACATCGTGCACCTGGCACCCGCCTGGCTCCTGCCGCCTTTACATATGATAAACGGCTTTTTCGCGGTAGTTTGGCGGACCAGTTCCAGAAAGTCCCGGCCATCGCCTCTCAGTCCTTCAACAAAGGCAATGATGACCTCCGTCTCCGGCTCCTGCGCCAGGTAGGTGAGCAAATCCATCTCGTTGATATCCAGCGCATTGCCGTAGCTCACGACCTTGCTGAATTTCAAGCCGCGGAGAGCTCCAAACTTGGTGAGGTCAACGGAACTCCCCCCGCTCTGTATCATGGCGCCCACTCCCCCTTTCTCTTTCGGGAAATCATAGCCGAAGCTGACCCCGGCTTCAGGGCAGTAGATACCCATACAATTCGGGCCCAGCAGCCTGATTCCGTATTCACGGGCTCGCTCCAGTATTTCCGCTTCCAGCGCCTTGGCTTCGGCACGTCCGGTTTCACTGCCGCGGGCGGAGAAGATGTGCATGGCTCTGACACCCTTAAGGGAACAGCTTTGCAGCAGTGCCGGGACATGCTCAATAGCGATACAGCAGACTACGTAATCGATATTACCGGGCACGTCTTCCAGACCGGGGTAAACCTTAAGCCCCATAATCTCGGGCTGCCTGATATTAATCGGGTAAATCCTGCCGGGGTAGCCGTAATTAATAAGGTGTGCCATGTAATCGTAGCCACGTGAGTTGGGGTCGGCTGAGGCGCCCACCACGGCAACGGATTCCGGGTGAAAGAGAAATTCCAGAGGACCCGCTGGCGTATACCTTTTTTTTCCGGCATCAGCCGGATGACTGTCGGCCATAACGATGCGGGCGTCCACGGCCACGGCGCCATCGCTATAAGCGATAACGGGGTTCAGGTCAAGCTCCGTTAGCCGGGGGTTCTCCTCCACAAATTGGGAAACCCTGAGCAGCAACTCTTCCAGGCAGGATACATCTACCGGCTCCTGTCCTCTGAAGCCTTCTAAAATGGGGTAGCCCTTTATCTCGCGAATCATCTCGGCAGCATCACTCTGTGTCAGGGGAATAACCCGGAAAGAAACGTCCTGCAGGACCTCTACCAGAATTCCGCCCAGGCCGAACATAATCACCGGACCAAACTGCTCGTCTTGAGATACACCGATAATCAACTCAACCCCCGGACGGGCCATCTTCTGCACGCATACGCCCGTAATTTTCGCCTCGGGGCACTTACGGACAATAGACTTCAAAATACTGTCATAGGCTTCGCTGACCTGCTCCGGTGTTTCCAGATTCAGCTTAACCCCACCCGAGTCGCTCTTGTGTATGATATCCGGAGAGACTATCTTCAGAACTACCGGGAAACCCAGTTCCTGACTGATGACAACAGCTTCCTCCCGGGAACAGGCCAGCTTGGTATCATTGACTTTTATGCCGGCATTATCGAGCAGTTGCTTCGCTTCAAGTTCACCCAGTAACATCTTTTCTCCTTACAAGTTGGGCAATCCGTATCATAATATAACCCGTCCTAATTAAAGTTAACCTGATTTCCGGTGAAAGTCAACGGCATGAATACTGGCAGGCAAGTTGATAATACGGAATTATTCAGGTGCGGCTGCCTGACTGTCAGTCAGCTAACAATCGAAGCAACTGTATGGTTGAAGCCTGTGATGACTGTTATATAACAAGCAATTGTCACTGCTTATTATATCCTGATTTCCTGCGCCTTACATCAAGGCAATTAGCCTTACTGAGTTCTCTGCCGATACGTACCATTCCCATCGGCTTGCCGTCGGCGTCTCTGACAAGTGACGTACTTATCTGCACGGGGAACTCGCGACCCTGCTTGGATATCATCTTATACTCTCGACGTTCCAGGTGTCCTTTCTCTATAATCTCTCTAACATCAATATTCACCATTTCTCGCTCTGCCGGAACAATAAGTTCCAGGAAATGTTTTCCCACCAGTTCCTCTTTGCTGTTAGCACCATATATTTCTAGAATTTTCTGATTGACATCTATTACCTTGGCGTCAAAGTCTGTTATCACAATGCAATCTGTTGACATCGATACAGCGCTGGACAGGCGGAACATCTGCTCCTCTAGATATTTGTTCTGGGTAATGTCGCGGAAAATGCCTCTCGTGTAAATTAGCTCTTCATTGACAAATTTACCGGTCACATTTCCCTCAACTATTATTTTATTACCATTTTTGCTTACAAAGGTCGTATTAATACGGCCAATGTCTTCCCCCGACTTCATCTCCTGAAATAGCGTCATATAATGTTGTACGCAATCAGGATGCATAATGTCATATACTCTCAGGTTTGAAATCTCTTCTTCATTATAGCCTAAAGCCTGTCTCCAGCCATTATTAACATACCTGAAGCGACCGTCTGGTGTGACTGACTGGATAAGGTCGTTGGTATTATCAAGTAGGTCACGATACTTTTCCTCTGACTCCTTCAGTGCCTCATCCGCCTTCCTGTGTTCGGTGACGTCGTTCCAGTGTGCCAGATAGTACTTAAATATCCCGTTGTGCACTACTCGTACCATATTTAGCTCAACCAGTAGGATTTCCCCGCTCTTATTCTGGACAGTCTGCTCTGTTATTTTATTACCACCTGTCATGAATCCCTTCAGGCCGCTGGTTCTTTCTTGCCTTCTACCTTCTGGCCACCAGGGATAGGGAGCTTCGATACCGGCAATCTCTGACAGAGTGAAACCGGTCAGCTTTTCAAATGCCGGATTGACATACTTGACGGAGGTGTCCGGATTAATGACGGTTATCGGGTTTGGGGCGTTTTCCAGCAGGCTGGTGCTGAACTCCTCGCTTTCCCTGAGTGCCTCCTCCGCCTGCTTGTTCTCGGTGATGTCGAGCCAGTTTACCAGGAAATATTTTAATATTCCGTTTTGCATTATCGATACTGCGTTTAGCTCAACACAAAAACGTTCCCCGTTCTTCTTCTGGTAAATCATCTCCCTTCTTATGCTGCCCTTTGCCAGGGCGCTTTTCAAGCTGGCACTCATTTCTTCCCTTGATTCTTCTGGCCACCATGGGTGCGGGCTTTTCATCCCGGCAGCTTCGGCTAAAGTGAAACCGGTCAGCTCTTCAAACGCCGGATTGACATATTTTATAGAAGTATCCGGATGAATAACGACTATCGGATTGGGTGCTTTCTCCAGCAGACTGGAGGTGAATTCCTCGCTTTCCCTGAGTGCCGCCTCCGCCCGCTTAGGCCCGGTAATGTCAGTTGCCACGGATATCATACAGGGTTCACCACCAATGTTTATTAGCTCGGCTGAAAAAAGATATACACCTGTCTCGCCTGACTTCATATACATGTGGACTTCCTCATTGCTGACTCTTCCCTGTTCCTTTAATATCTGTAATATTCTGTCGCGTTCCTCTGTCTGCGCCCAGCTACTGAGTTCGGCTGAACTGCGGCCAATCACCTCTTCTCGTGTGCAGCCGGCAACACGGGTGAAGGTATCATTTACTTCAATGAATTTGCCGTCTTTAAGAGTGGTGATGGCTATCATATCAGGACTGGAACGAAAGGCCTTGAAGAACTTTTCCTCCGACTCTCGCAGTGCCTGCTCGGCACGCTTGCGCCCGGTGATGTCGCGGACAAATACAAACCATTGCCCTTCCCCTATGTCAAGGTAATTTACACTGACCTCAACGTCAATTTCCTTGCCGTCTTTACGTCTATGCTTGGTCTCAAAACGGTCGTAACCTTGTTCAGCTATTCTTTTGAGATGTCGAGTCGTCTCCTCATGATTTTCTATGGCTTCGATATCCGGTATGGACATCTTAAGTAGTTCTTCTCGCGTGTAGCCTACCATCCTGCAATATGAGTCATTGACTTCCAGAAAGTTACCCTTCAAATTAATGAGCCAGAATCCGTCGAGGGCTGTTTTTATGATTGCCTGATTTCTTTCTTCTATCTTCTTGCGCTCGGTGATGTCCCGGCACACACAGAAGACAAGCTTCTGTCCGGCGAAT
>CAYWRT010000045.1:0-12896 GCA_964460815.1 uncultured Dehalococcoidaceae bacterium | reverse complement strand
GCCCAGATTATAGACGAGCTTCCCCTCAGTGTCCTCAGGTGTCACTTGAAAGGTATTATAGAAGGAACGGTTGGCCAAGATTACACGCAGGTCAGCATCCAGCACCAACAAAGGCTCACGCACCGTAGCCACAATATTATCAGCGTATTCACTGGACTCCTGAAGGGCTCGCTCCCTGTGCTTGTGCTCGGCTTCTGATACTTTCAATTCAGCAATCTGTTGGCGCATGGCTACCAATTCATCTACCAGTTGCTCTTTTGTCTTATCCGTATCCTTCATGTCTAACCCTCCGGTATAGTGATGGCAAAGCAAATGACGGGAGTATTATTTTAGTGCGTGTTCCTCTTTCGTACCGTTTCACCAATTTCACGGTAAACTCATTTACCGGGTTTTAGGGCTCGGGGTACTCTTTCAATCTCGACTTTTCCATTTTCAGATATGATTTTATTCAGGTCGTCCTCGGTAAACAGTCTCCACCCCCTTCTATCCCTGAGTAATGTCGAGAATATACCCTGGTTGATCCACCGGAAAAGCGTAGCTCGACTAATGCCAGTCTTACGGCATACTTCTATTGTCCTGTAATACGTCTGCCCATCGATTTCTATCGGCATAAATTAATCCTCCAAGTATGACGCTTCTTAGTGTGGCTTGAGAAGCCTTTATACGCTTCAAATATACAGAATCCGAATCACAAAAATATCACAAAATACGGGTAAAACATCACAAACATATCACAAATGGAACCTGTGGCTGTTACCCCAATCAGGGCAATAAAATGGACCTTCGTCTCCGTTTTCTGGTGTCAGTCCGGTTAAGGCTAAACCCCCAGCAAACAACACGCTAGAAAGCCCAGGGCGATAAAAAGTATAAAAAGCTCACTCAACTGCTTTTACTTTCAACGGGGCTAGACGGATGGATCTCCCATCATCCCTCCCACTGAGGAAAGGGTGGCTGCATTCAACCCAGCAACCCGACCAAAGTGTAATGCCATTCCATGGCTGAGACCAGGGCACATTGTAGAATAATCAACGGCGAAGAGGTTGCCGATAGTATTCCCAGCCAGGTATAGTCCGGGAATGACTTTCCAATCTCCATCCAGTGGCTGCAGCTTGGTGTTCACATTCAGACCACCCAAAACAGTCAGTAACCCATAACCTCCTTTGCCGGCATAGTACGGCGGCTTATCAATAGTCGTCAACCGGTCAGGGCGCTTACCAAAATCCAGGTCATTCCCCAGCCGCGCCAACTCGTTGTACCTCGTCACCGTAGCCTTGAATGTTTCGACAGGCATTTTCATCTTCTCCGCCAACTCTTCAATTGTGTCCGCCATCACCGATATTTCTTCGGTCTCGTGCCGAATCTTGTCGGTCACCACAAGGACTTTCCCAAGGCCAATACCCTGATACGGTATCTCCTCAGGATACTTGGAGTCAAAGACCTGCCACGCTGCCTGGCCAGGTTGTCGCTGGACAGCGTTAGTGTAGCTCTGAACAGGCACATCTTCGTTTTGAAACCGTTCCCCCAAGAGGTTTACTTGCAGGAACGTAGCGTTACCAAGAGGACCAGCCGGACCATGGGCCATTGGAGCGTGGGGTGCCGGCTCCATCACCGCACCGATCCACATAGCCATCTGGTGCCCATCACCGGTAGATGTGCTCGTCATTGATGGGAGGTACGCCGCCTGGGGGCAGTATTTCGCCATCATTTCGGCGTTATTTCCGTAATCCCCCGTGCATAGTATCACCGCTTTTTTTGCGTTGAACTGTATGTAGTCACCAGTGGCATTTTGAGCGATGACACCGGTGACCCGGCCCTTTCGCTTTCTGAGCAGTTGCTTAGCTCTGGTCCTAAAATAAGCGACAACGCCCTGCTTAAAAGCGTTGCCCAGCAGACATTTGGCGACAAGGCGCTCATTTTTGTATTGGTGAGTGACTAAGTATTGCGGGTAGTATTCGGTGGCATTATTGAAGGCAGGCAGGGGTGGATATTGGGATATAATCACCTGGAGTCCGGCGGCATCTGTCATATCCATCAGCCAATCTGCGGTTTCACCACTCCCATCAGCCCACATTCTGAGCAATCTTTGATCAGGCTTGTTGGCTCCGTATTTCATCAGGTTTAGAATAACCTCGTCTTTATTAATTTCAATCCCCAGCTTCTTCTGGAGCTGGCTGTCAATAAAGGCATTATCATGGCCGCGAGCCTGATATGAAGCCATCTTTTCTATCAGGATAGTCTTGGCTCCTGCCTCTCCCGCTGAAAGCGCAGCACTCAACCCGGCTATTCCGGCACCAACTACCACTACTTCTACATCTATTTGTTCCTTGATATCGCTGGCCGGAATCGGATTAGGTGGGAACTCAAAACTGTATTCTCTCTCCGGCACCATGTCTTTGCGCCTCCGGCGTGGCGGCGCGACTCTAGGAGGTAGATTTCCCACTGCTATTGGAGGTACATCGCTGCTGAAACCTGTTATTCTCATTTAAATTCCTCCGTTCATAACAAGTAGTAAGACTTTATTTATTTGCACCTCGGAGACAGTTACTTTCACCATATTATTGACTTTCACATTTCTGCACATAAATTCGCCACCATTGTGTTTAAGAGCTGGCCAGAGTCATTACCCCAGTCCTATTGCCCGAGAAGCTTGGGATATAACTTCAAGAACCCGAAGGTCGCGGATAATTATATGTTGGTAAAGATAAAAAAACAAGTCAATATTGTCAACGTAACACCCAACTATTACCTTTCAGATTAAGTGTACCAAGAGGTATCTAACTGAGGTTAAACCCTCTGCGTCCAACAATTAGTCACATTGTTCATTGAGAAGAAAAAGCTAGTTTCACAACCCCTCCCCTAGCGGATTGAGGATTACAATAAAAATCAAAATACCTTCAGAGCAGGAACAGAGATGAGCCTATTGATTTATAGTCACCTGTCAAATTTCCGAACGCCGTTTTATGCTGGCTGCCGGACAAGCAACGGAGACTGCACAAGCTAGCCTTGATAGGGAACGAGCTTGGTGTTAAGATAGATATGGGAGCGCTCGTAAAGTAAAACGGGTTTAAAATCGTGAGCCCAAGAACAGATGGCCTGGACAGATTGAAGCGTGGTGTAGTACTTGGCGGTGTATGTGCCGCCGTTGCTTTCCTGATATTATTTCCATTCCGGGATAATCTTACTCTCGGTGCCGCCACTGCAGCTCCAGCAGTAATTCTGTTTTACTTCATTTTGGGGCGCTTCTTCTAGTTCAGTTAGGGTACTACCAGAATCACTACACGTGAAAGAGGTGCGTTTACAGAGAGAATGAACAATGTTTTCTAAGACCCTACTGGATAGGCTTGGCTCTGTAGTATCTTGGCTCCGCTCATCAGAAATGGTCGCAGGGCTGGTTCTAGCGGTAATAGTGGGGCTGGTGTCTGGACTGGGGGCAGTAGCCTTCAGATGGCTGATAAAAAGCTTTCAATCCCTCTTTTTTGGTGGTGGTAGTCAGCTTCTACCCTTTCTTGGTGATTACTATGTGATGCTTATACCCGCAGTCGGGGGTCTGCTGGTAGGCCTGCTTGTGTGTTTCTTGGCGCGCGAAGCCAAAGGCCATGGCGTGCCCGAGGTGATGGAGGCTGTTGCTCTCAAGGGGGGACGGATACGGCCTCGGGTATCTCTGGTAAAAGCGCTTGCCTCTTCAATCTGTATTGGTAGCGGTGGCTCGGTCGGACGGGAAGGCCCGATTGTGCAAATCGGTTCTTCATTCGGGTCGGCAATCGGTCAGTGGCTTAAGTTACCCGACGAGACCGTTAAAGTGCTGGTGGCCTGTGGCGCGGCTGGTGGCATCGCAGCCACGTTTAATGCCCCGATTGCTGGCGTGTTCTTCGCACTGGAGATAATACTGGGCAGGGTAGTTACCCGCAGGTTCGCCTATGTTGTTATCAGTGCGGTCGTTGCTGATTTTATAGCTCAGGTATTCCTGGGGAACACGCGTGCTTTTGACATCCCTACCTTCGGCATTGTCAGTCCCTGGGAGTTCTTATTCTATGTAGCGCTCGGTATCCTGGCTGCCCTTGCCGCTACGGCTTTTACAAGTATTCTCTACTGGTGCGAGGACCGATTCGATTCCCTAAAGATGCGTGAGTACCTTAAACCTGCCCTTGGCGGCCTTGCCATCGGCGCTATCGGGCTTTACAGCCATGACCTTTTTGGGGTAGGTTACGAGGGTATCTCAAAGGCATTGTCCGGGCAACTGGGCATCTTAATGCTGCTGTCGCTGTTTGCCCTCAAGATAGCGGCCACTTCACTAACCTTAGGTAGCGGTGGCAGCGGTGGTATCTTCGCGCCGAGCCTCTTCATTGGAGCCATGCTTGGCACAGCCGTTGGCTCTGCATTTGGCATTTTCTTCCCGTCAATCACCGCATCGTCTGGCGCCTACGGCATCGCCGGAATGGCGGCTGTGTTCGCCGGTGCCGCTCGGGCCCCTTTTTCGGCAATACTTATTATCTTTGAAATGACCGGCAACTATGCTATGATACTACCTCTGATGACAGCGGTTGTCATCAGTACGGTGGTCAGCCGAGCTCTGAAACGTGAATCGATATATACACTGAAGTTGCTGCGTCGTGGGGTGGATATTGAACAGGAAGAAATGGCGGATGTCATGCGTACCGTTACTGTAAAGGAGGCTATGACCAAGGATTTCCCCACAGTGCCGGTTACAATGAAGATAGACGGGCTTGTCAGGCTGTTTCAAAAGACAGGCCACCATGGTTTCCCGGTGGTGGACAAAAATGGCCTCCTGGTCGGCGTGGTTACCCAGACTGATCTAGAGCGACAACTGGGAGCGGCTTCAGTTGATAAAAAACTTACTGTCGTTGATATTGCCAATAAGCACCCGTTCGTCGCTTATCCTGACCAATATTTAGATAGACTGCTTGATAACATAGACGAAGCGGAGGCTCGCATCCCTGTTGTCAGCCGGGAAGACAGCCAACGCCTCCTCGGAGTGTTAGGCCGTCACGAAATCATTGGCGTTTATCGGAAGAAGGCAAGAAGACGGCTACCACTGAAATCAGGAAAGCGCTGAGAGCCTGTTCTCACAGTATTGTAAACCTTCAGGGTGAGAGCACCGTAGTGCTTTTAATTAAAATGCGTGGGGAAGGGTGTAGTCTTTTTGTTTAGATATGAATGGAGATTGGCAATATAGACGTAAAAGGGAAAAAACTTGCTCTGGGTTTTGCTGGGTTTTATTGGTATTTTTGTAGGTGCCTTCGGCACGCTTATTGGGGCGGCTGGTGGCTTTCTATTAGTACCTATCCTTCTATTTCTCTATCCCCAGGAAACTCCTGCTACCATAACGAGTATCACCCTCACAGTAGCCTTCTTTAACGCCCTGTCTGGCTCCATAGCCTACGGGCGTCTGCGGCGCATTGACTATCGTTCTGGTCTCTTGTTCTCGCTGGCCAGTGTACCCGGTGCCATAATTGGCGCCAGCATAACGGCTTTTCTCAGCAGAGGAATATTCCAGACCATTTTTGGAGCAACTCTCCTCTTGGTAGCGGCTTACCTGCTGGTGCGACCCCAGTCCAAATACAGTGCAGGTGCCATCCAACCAGGACATATCAGCAGACAGGTGACTGATGTGCAGGGTAACATTTTTAGCTACTCATTCAGCCCGGCAAAGGGAATGACTATTGCATTCGGAGCGGGGTTAATTTCCGGCTTGCTTGGCATTGGCGGTGGCATCATTCACGTTCCGGCACTGACGCAACTTCTGGCTTTTCCCACTCATATTGCGACCGCAACCTCTCACTTCGTACTGGCCATCACCACTTTTGCTGCGGTTACGGTGCACATAGTCTCGGGAGTATTTACTGAGGGTGTTCGGAGAGCCGCAGTGTTATCTGCCGGCGCTGTCATTGGTGCACAATTTGGGGCTCGACTGTCGCCAAAGGTCCCGGCGACCTGGATTATCAGGCTGCTGGCAATCGGGCTGGCCCTGGTGGCAGTTCGCTTGTTGATTGCTACGTTCTAGTATCCCACCAAATTGAGACCAATATCCTCAGTTTAGTGGTTACTGGCCACGGTTGATAGCATTATAAATTGGCAGGCATATTTTGACAGTGGTGCCGGCTCCTTCCTGGCTGTCTATGTGTATTTTGCCACCGTGAAGCTCGACAACCTGTTTGACAATGGCTAAACCGAGTCCGGCACCACGCACGTTCCGTCCAGAGCCGGGAATCCGGTAAAAGGGCTCCGTGATATGGGGCAAATGCTCTTGTGGAATCCCCTGTCCCGAATCGCTTATTTCAAGAACCGCCCACCTGTCCTCTTGCTGCAGAGTCAGCTGGATACGCCCATCCCTAGGCGTGAATTTCAGGGCATTATCAACAACATTAAGAACCGCTTGTTTCAGCAGGTCATAGTCGCCGGAGACAAGCACATCTTCGCCCTCTTCCAGATTGAAATTCCGCCCTTCAGCCAGCACCCCCATTTCTTTTACGACGCCTTCCACAAGCTCTCTCAGGTTGACCTGTTGCCTCGTCAGGGTTGCCTTTGAGTCTAGCTGCGCATTGAGCAGGATGTTGTTGGTCATGCGGATGAGTCGGCTCACCTCTCTGGCGGTTCTTTCCAGGCTTTCGCTGAGTTCGGAGTCATTGGCCGGTCGCTGGCGCAGGATATCAATCTGTCCCTGGATAGCGGTAAGTGGAGTTCTTAGCTCGTGGGAAACGCTGGCTAAAAAGGCTTCCTTGGCTCTAAGGGCAACATCCAGCCGGTGCCACATGGCGTTCAGGCTGTCGGCCAGCCGTTGCAGCTCGGGTGGGCGCGGCTCGGCAGGGAGCCCGACACTGAGGTCGGTATCTCTAATCTCCTGCACCCGTTTGAGGATTCTATCCAGCGGCTGGAAGCCGCGTCGCAGAGTGAGCACCACAATAGAAAGTGTCACCAGGGCAGCTACAACCCCCTCAGCGAGTGCATACCGCCATAGCCGGTCCTCCGCAGCCGTCACCGACGCTAGATTCTCCCCGGTTTGTATCAGCGCCAAGGGTTCCAGGCTTGAAGGGTCACGTGCCTGAATTGTGTAGACACGTAGCGTACCCCTATCCCCCAATTTAACATTGTCGAACCGTCCTTCCTCAGCACCAGGTAGGCTCAACTGGTTGTCCAGAGTTGGCATGATTGATTTGGGAATGTCACCGAATGATGCTGTGACGTTTCCTTGCAAGTCAGCCACGCGGATGAACAGAGGAATGGTAGCTAGCTGATGCTCGGTGAGTTGCCGGATTACCTCGCTATAAGTTGCTTCTGGATTTGACTGGATAGCCGTGGCGACCATCTCGGCATGTAGCTGGAGCCTTTCATTTAGGTCGGCACGCAGACTGGTTACCATGATGTGCTGTGCCGTAAACACCAGGGCAAATATGACCACCGTTATTAGCGCGGCAAACCAGAGCACAATACGTGCACGGAGGCTCATTTTCACCTCTTCTCCCGCAGCACGTAACCAAAGCCAGTGATGGTGTGTATCAGGTCGGCTTTCCCGGGTGCATTCAGCTTTCGTCTCAGAAAGTTAATGTAAACCTTTAGCGGGTCCGTTTCCCCTTCAAAGTCATAACCCCAGATGCGCCGGATGATAAACTCACGCGGCAGAGGCTTGCCGGCGTTCTGTGCCATTAACTTGAGCAGTTCAAACTCCCGATTGGTCAGAACTATAGCCCGGTCGCCCCTGCGGACCTGTCTTTGCTCAGTGTCCACCTCGAGGTCGCCTACCCGAATTATGCCTCCCTTGCCCGAGGAACGCCGACGAAGCACGGCACGAATCCGCGCCAGAAGTTCTTCAAAGGAGAAAGGCTTGGGCAGATAGTCATCAGCTCCTGCTTCCAGACCATGGACGCGCTCCCCGACCAGGCCGCGAGCCGTTAGTATTACAATGCCCACATCGCCACGCTCGCGCAACTGGCGGCAGATATCGATGCCATCCATGTCAGGAAGCACTAAATCAAGCACGACGATATCAGGATTACTTGAGTAAGCGATGTCCAGCCCCTCCCGCCCGGTACCGGCAACCTCAACCTCGAAGCCGCTTTGAAGCAAGCCGCGCTTGACAAAGTTAGCCACGTCTGGCTCGTCCTCAATGACCAGCACTTTCTCCATATTTATTCCTCAGCATAGACTGACTGTTACCATTATACATCCGCCGACTCTGTATTTTGTAGCATCCTGTTCAATTATTCTGTACGGTTTTAACCGGAATTTAACCGCCGTTCAACACCGTTTTTACCACCTGGTATTAATGTAAACAATAAAGGGAGGATTCGTACAATGCGCAAATGGTCATTCCTTACCAATCATGCTATCGTGCTTGGTGAAATCGCCAGGCAACCCGGGGGCACGTTTCGCCAGATTGCCTCTGCTTCAGACGTCTCATACAGGGCATTACGCAAGGCGCTCAATGACTTGGAGAAAGACGGGTATATCCTCAGGAAACGTGAGGGCAGAGAGTTCAGGTACAGTGTTAACCCTGAAATAAAGCTACCTCAGCATACTGGCCGCGATAATTACTTTATGGTTCACCTGCCCCGAATAGCCGAGAAGTCGTCTGCAGAGCGGCCCGCACTTCGGGAATATGCCCGAAACAAATACCCAAACGAGTTGGATGAAGACCTGATTACTATGATTGAGGACTTAATCGAGCGAAAAAGGGCGAAAAAATATAGCGGGGAAACTGCTAGGTGGGAATCTGAACCATGGTCATGTGAAGATTCCTGCAGCCTCCTGGATGAAAAATGACCGGCGCTATATGTTAAGTGACACTAGGGTTGAAGCGCACCAGAATTTGACGCTTGAGAGGAAGACGATGGTAGAAGGATTTATTCGCAAGCGCTGTCCCAAATGCGGGGGTAATGTCTATCTTGATAGAGACTACTACGGCTGGTATGAGAGGTGTCTTCAGTGCGCTTATACCAGTGACCTCAAGAATGTTGCCGAAGCAAGGGGAAAGATAAACCATGGCAGTGACAGGCAGGCTTCCTGAAGAGCAGCTTGCGAGGGAATTCACTGATGAGTGCAAGAGTATACATCCTTCAGGATGTAACGGATACCAATCTCAATATCCTGCATTCCAGAGGCAGAAATCTCTATGACGAACATTGCCCTGACTGAGCGTGCTATTGCCGGAGAAGAGTAATATGACGGAGTCTGAAGCCAAGGCACTGGTATGCCGGCAGTGCGGTAAAGAATTCCACTTTACCGGAGCCGAGCAAGAATTCTACATGCAGCAGGGCTGGGCTGAACCCAGCCACTGTCCCCAGTGCCGGTCAGCCAGACGAAAGCGAGAGCTACGCCTCATTTGTTCCGGGTGCGGCATTCTACTGGGAAAAGAGGAACCTGTCTATTGTTCCAAATGTGTTGAGAACCTGAAACTAGAAGCTGAGCACAAACTTTATGAACAACAGGATAAGATAGAAGCGTTTAAGGCGAGTTTAGAACATTTGGATGACCTGGAACAAAAACTTGTTTCAACAACAATAGAACTTGAAAAAAGCCAGCAGGTCAGTAGAGAACTTAAGGATAGTATAGTGACGCTTCAGGAAGCAGCATCACGGGATGGCCTGAGAGACTCGTTACAGCAGCTTAATGAAGAGTTTGGCGCTTTCAAACAGAGCTATGCCTGCGACGTTGACAAGCTCACTGGCTTGTTGCTGGAGATTCAAGACGGCTTAACCAAACAACAAGATGCAGGTTTGTGGCATCGTATAAGAATGGCCTTTGGGAGTAAGACCGGAAGACATGAGACAGCTTCTGGTTAGGGTTGCCCGAAAATACACCGCCGCCAGAAAATTAGGACGCAATAGAGACATGATTGGTATAGAAATCCCGGTATTTAATGAAGTGTTACTACAGGACAATCAGCAAAAAGGATAAAAACGGGGAAGATTGAGCGGTAACACGTGCACTTACCTGTGCCGTGAATATTTTTAAGGAGGACACTATGAAAAAAGGATACATTCTGATTGTTTCAATCTTGCTGGCTCTTCTGCTTGTATTCCCCGGATGTGCTACGCAAAGCTCACCGAGTGTGACTACGCCAGCTCCGCCATCGAGCACAGCCCCGGAGGTGACAGCGTCTCCGTCCGTCACCACTCTGACAGACATTGAGGCAATACTGGAGCAGATTTACATGCAGGTCAGCCCATCAGTGGTCAACATCCGCATAGTTCAGAAGCAGGAGGCCATGTTTCCCACTTTGCCCGAAATTCCGGGCTTCCCCGGTTTTAACCTGCCGTTTCCTCAGGGACCGCAGGAATATTACTCAAAAGGTCTGGGCTCCGGCTTCGTCTGGGACAAAGAGGGGCATATCGTGACCAATAATCACGTGGTCGCCGGTGCCGACCGCATCTCGGTAACATTTCAGGACGGCACCACCGTGCCGGGAGAGGTGGTGGGCACTGACCCCGACAGCGACCTGGCCGTCGTCAAGGTGGAACTGTCCGCTGAGCAGCTACAGCCAGTACAGGTGGCAGATTCCACCCAGGTAAAGGTCGGGCAGCTGGCGGTAGCTATCGGCAACCCGTTCGGCCTCCAGGGCACCATGACGGTGGGCTTTGTCAGTGCTCTGGGCAGGCTTTTGCCGACCGACAGCGAGTCTACTGGAGGTTCGACTTACAGCATTCCCGATGTCATTCAGACAGATGCGCCAATCAATCCGGGCAACTCGGGCGGTGTGCTGGTCGACCGTGACGGCGGAGTCATCGGGGTGACCTCCGCTATCATCTCATCATCAGGAGCTAATGCTGGTATTGGCTTTGCCATCCCCTCAGCTATTGTGCAGAAGGTGGTGCCAGCACTGATAGAGACCGGCCATTACGAGCATCCCTGGCTCGGTGTCAGCGGTCTGTCGCTAAACCCGGACATCGCCGAGGCAATGGGGCTAAAGACGGAGCAACGGGGAGCAATGGTTGTTGATGTTGTCCCCAACAGCCCTGCCGATAAAGCCGGGCTGCACGGCAGCGACCGGCAGGTTACCATTGACGGCGACCAGATAAGAGTTGGCGGAGATGTCATCACCGCGATTGACGGACAGGCTGTCAAGACGTTTGATGACCTCGTTACCTATCTGGCACGGTCAACCGAAATAGGCCAGACAGTCACTCTGGATGTATTGAGCCAGGGCGAAGAAAAGCAGGTAAAGGTGACGCTTGTGGCTCGTCCTGAATCTCAAACACAGGAAGAGCCAACCAAGGAAGAGACAACTGGCCAGGCCTGGCTTGGAATCTGGGGGATAACCATGACCCCGGAGATTGCCGAGACTATGGACCTGACGGCTGACCAGAAAGGAGTACTGGTAGAACAGGTGCAGCAGGGGAGCCCGGCCGATAAAGCGGGATTGCGCGGGAGTTATAAACCGGTTACAATTAACGGAGAAAGGGTACTCGTGGGAGGCGACATCATAATCGGGTTTAATGACGTGTCAGTAAGCCAGATGGAAGACCTGAAAACACAGTTATCAAATGCCCAATCGGGTCAGGAAGCCATTCTGAAAATTCTGCGTGATGGCAGCAACACACAAGTTAATGTCATCCTTGGTGAAAAATAAAAAATCGAACTATGTTTAAGGGGGTGCCATCAGATGCTTGTCTCCGGACTATGGGTAATTTCTTCATGGATTGTAGCTGTGCTGCTCCTGGCGAATTCCTTTACCATACTGATAAATATTTTTGATTTCCCGCCAACCGGTATCCGCCATTTAGTCTCTTTCGAGGCAGCGTTAGGAGTCTTAGTCGGGCTGTTATTTGTAATTATGGGAATCATGCGTTACCTTGATTTTCCCAAGCGCCGCTAACATTGAGAAGGAAATCGGGGATTGAGCACCGTGTCATTTGCTAAAAAGGGGTCAGAAGTATAGAATTACCATTCAGATGTGAATAGTGTTCGGCAACCGAAACCAGGGGATAGGATTTTCCGCCCACGGCGAATTAAACCGTTCCATCTTAAACGCGTGCTGGGAATACCCGGGCTATTCAGCGCCGGCTATGGGGACGTAGGCTCATCTATTTACTATGCTTTAGGCATCGTAGCCGTTGTGGCTCTGGGGGCAACACCCATTGCGCTGGCTATTGCCGGCGTCATCTACATTTTCAATGCCATGACCTACGCTGAAGGCGGCGCCATGATACCGGAGGCCGGCGGTTCGTCAAGCTTCGCCCGTCACGCCTTTAACGATTTAATCGGCTTTATCGCCGGCTGGGCATTGATGCTGAGCTACATTGTTACCATGGCAATCTCGGCATATACCATCCCGCCATATCTTGCTTACTTCTGGCCAATTCTGGATGACCCGGTGGTTGATACTGTAGTAGCCATGGGAATAATACTGTTCCTGATGCTCATTAACGTTATTGGCATCAGGGAATCCTCACGCATGAACATATTCTTCATCGGGGTTGATATAGCCACGCAACTCACGCTGATAACACTGGGGGCATTGCTGATACTTGGTCCGAATCCGGGGATTCTGTTCCAGCACATGTTTGGCGAAGGTAATTGGCCGACCATGCAGAGTCTGGTTTTCGGTATAGCCATAGCCGCTTTATGTTTTACCGGTGTGGAAACAGTGTCTCAACTGGCGGAGGAGACGCGTCGACCGGCCGAGCGGATACCACGAGCCTACGTCATCATGATTGTAGCTGTTCTGGTTCTTTTTGCCGGAATTTCCATAGTGGCTCTCTCGGCGATGACGCCTCAGGTACTGGGCGACCCGGTTGGTGGCTGGGCCAGAGACCCGGTTGCCGGAATAGCGGCACATCTGCCTTCACAAACACTGCAAGACATATTTGCCCCCCTGGTTGCCATACTGGCAGCCACCATCCTGCTCACGGCGACTAATGCCGGCCTCATGGGTATCTCTC
>CAYWRT010000044.1:0-12928 GCA_964460815.1 uncultured Dehalococcoidaceae bacterium | reverse complement strand
TTGCCCGTGGTCCATAATTCCCACTCTCTCGCAGAGTCGCTCTGCCACTTCCATATAGTGTGTATTCAAAATAATGGTTTTTTCTTTTTTTACTTAATCCCTCAATGATCTCCCACATGTTTCTTCGTGCTTGCGGGTCAAGTGCAGTAGTCGGCTCATCGAGAAAAATAACCTTTGGGTCATTGACCAGCGCTAAAGCCAAAGCTAAACGCTGCTTCTGTCCCCCGGAAAGGGATTGAACAAAGCTGTCTTTTTTCTCATCTAGAGAGACCTCATGTAAAACCTCGGTGGTAGGCAACGATCTGTGGTAATAACCGCCAAAGAGGTCAATCGCCTCACCAACTTTGATTCTGTCATAGATCGACGTGCTCTGGAGTTGAACACCGATAATCTCTTTTATGTCGCCGGCTCTCCTTGCTACGTCGATGCCGCACACCTGAATTGAGCCACCGTCCGGCTTCCTCAAACCCTCGATCATCTCGAGAGTGGTGGTCTTCCCGGCTCCGTTCGGTCCCAAGAGCCCGAAATCTCTCCCTCCTCTATGGTAAAACTGACTTTGTTCACTGCCATTAATTCACCATATCTTTTGGTTAATTCTTTTACCTCTACTGCAATATTCATCCCGTCACCCTCCTTTGTTTTTATAGCTTAATTCCGATTGTGCTGCCCGTGAAGTGCCACAATCTTCAAAATCAGGTAAATGATCGCAACTGCTTTAAATCATGACCCGGTATACTCTGATTTTAGATTCCTCCGTTTAATGTTATCCAGGTTTGATGGAGAAGATGCCGTTATAGATTTCATCAATCTCCTTTCTCACTATCTCAATCTCATGGGGATCATAGTTCTTGAGGTTTTAAGCGACGTTGGAAAATGAAATGAACTATAAATATAATCACCCAGAACACCATTGCTGCCGAGGCATTGAAAAAAACGATGCCGACTGAAACCGTAAAGCCAACTGGAGCAAACAAGCTGAATAATATACCCCTTCTGATATACAAAGGACTATGTTTTTTACTAATCAGGCGGTGGTTACTCCCTGCATAAATCCGCAGAATTGTGTGCATATAGCCGGCACAGGCCATGTTGGTAGCATAGATAATCCCCGATAATTGGAAAAGACGTATACTGAGGGCACTCGTCGAAAAAGGAATCGCCACGATGAAGAGCAGGATGAGTAAGTTCAACCATATCAGATTCTGGTCATAACGGATGATTTCCCGGAAAAGCCGGACATGGGCAGACCAGTAAAGACCGATCACGACGAAGCTGAGTAAAAACGCCAGGTATTTGGGCCACAGCTCAATTAGCACCGAACCTAAATTTACCGCCGTGGTGTCCGCGGGTAGCCTGATATCAATAAGTAAAAGCAGTATAGCAATGGCAAAAACCCCATCGCTAAAGGCCAGTATACGTCCGAGCACCTTTTTATTATCTTGCTCGCGTTTTTCCGGACTTCTAGCCAGTTCTGACGCCATTTTACTTGTTTCCTTTATTGGATTACTCTGCCCTATTCCGGCCCCCTCTCAACGATCTGCCAACAATGATAGCGACACCGATTACGATAAGAACCAGCGGCCACCAGGGTAAATTGCCTAGCAGAAAAGCTACACCAACACCAATCAGGATTATGGCGGCGATTAATCTTCCAATCCGAAATTCAAGTGCACTTTCCCTCTGATAGAGTATTAAGCCCTCAACGAGAAGAATAACGCCAACTCCTATGATTAAATATTGCCACCATTTGTCCCATGCCAGTATGCCCTGGGTTGCCAAAAAAAGAAGTATTCCGAGTAGAATGAAGAAAACTCCGCCAACATATCCAGAAGTAACACTATGGTGATGTCGTCTACTGTGCCTGTAATATTCTTCTGGCTGACCTGGTTGTGCAGGTTTTTGGTTTTCCATAATTACCTCCTTTTCATATACTGTTTCTCTTATTCCAAGCTAACTCACTGATATGTTTTACTCGCCACGTTTTTGGTGCTTCCGTTTCCTTGCAGAATTCAGAAAGTTGAGTAAGTCTCCCACTACCGAATCCTTGATGAGTTCGTGTTTCAATTCCCGAGTATGATTAATCTCATAGATGTTTCCTTTTCCAGTTCTCTGCCAAGTGACATATCCCTCTGCCTCTAAATCTTCCAGAACTCGTTGTATTGATCTTTCAGTTACATTGAGAGCTGCAGCCATATCTCTCATAGTGCACTGAGAATTTCGCCAAATGTAGAGAAGTACTAAACCATGGTTCGTAATGAAGTTCCATTTTCTCATAACAAAAATATCACCTAACCTTGTAATATATTTTACGTTATTATATAATAGATAAGACAATAATGTCAAGACACATATGTCGCAACAGAGGTAGAAGGAGGTAATATGCAAGAAGGACTGATAGATATATCAAGGTAATATAGTCCTAAGAGAAGAAGGAGAAGGAGCAATATGAAAAAGTTAATAATGGCGGCCTTATTAAGCGTTGTATTGATAACACTAGTGTTGTCTGGATGTACAACGTCAGCGAAAGCATTCACTGAGCCCAGTCAGATAATCAACACCGGAGTGAATCAGGAATTTACCATTGCATTAGGCTCTAACATCAGCACTGGCTATAGCTGGCAGATTGCTTATGACGAGAAAGCGCTTACCCTATTAGAGAAAACGTATAAAGAGCGGGATAATACAGGAAAGCAGATTGTTGGTGCTGCTGGAACCGAGTATTTCAAGTTCAAATCAATAAGCAAGGGAGAGACTAAGGTCACTTTCACTTATAGGCGGCCTTGGGAACAACCATCGGCTCAGGACCAGACACTGGTCTTTACTATAAACGTGAAATAGGAGGATAATCCAACATACCTAATATTGATAATCCGCATATTACCCCTCTTCAATGATAAGAGAGATAATGTGTTTTGGCTTCTCTTTATAGAGCCTATCTCACTACCACGGCTACCAGGGGAAGGTTATCGAAAATACTCTCCCTGGAAATGAAAGGTGACGATTGCGAAAAGTTCTAGGTATCGTCCCCTTATAGAGCGCAACTTTTTGACAACAATAGCACACACTTGGAAAACTTTTTCACGCTAAAAGTACACGAAAAGAAAACTAGGCCGTACAGGTCTCGAACCTGTGACACCCTGATTAAAAGTTAGATACTTCTTGGTATGCTTAATCTGAAAAGTAATAATTGGGTATTAGAGCCTTCTTCCTCTTCTGCCAATGTATAGCTCCCTCAGGTAGTGAAAATTCTATTACTGCCTGCTATTTCACAATTCCAGAACTAATTCTGAGGCTAAAAGGTAGGATGTTATTGTGACTATGCATATGAGGGGGCGAAGCCCCCTCTCCATAATAACTCCCCCTCTCAAACATAATAAAAAAATGGGCACTGAAGATAAACCAGTTTGAGAGGGGGCCAGGGGGAGTGCATCTAGAATCAATCAAAACCAAATAGAACCTTATTCATTATTGCCATATGCATGGCTCAATGCTATAATTTTCGTGTATTGGGGAGTAGTCTAGCGGTAGGACAGCGGACTCTGGATCCGTCAGCGAAGGTTCGAATCCTTCCTCCCCAGCCAACTAAGGAAAGCATTGCTCTCTGAGGAGGTGAGGTAATGGTAGGAAAATCAAGGTCAGGGAAAGGGTATTTTGTGGCCATCTTTGGTGACCCCGTCGGACCACCAGCCAAAGACCGGGTGGAAGGTGGGCGTTATATTCCTTACAAAGGTTGGATTAATTTAGAGGGCGTAAATAAGTGTGATTTCATGCTGTTATATTGCGCTGGGAGTTACGGAGAATATTCTATGGAGTCTCCTGGCATAGGATTAATTATCAATGTTGAGATACCTTCTATATACTACTGTTATCCACCGCTAGATAAAACGATACTTCTGGATACCATTCGAAGTGGCTGTACACCGCGCGATAAAATCCAGTTTGAGAACTCGCGAATGCGTGGGAAGACTTTAATCCCAATAGAACGCACCTCTTTCCGTTCTATACTTGCAGGATGCCAAATCAATTGGCCTTAGCACAGGCAAGTAGCTTACGCAACCTGAGCATCAAGTTGGGGCGCAAAAGTTTAGGGAGTAAAAAAGATGAAATATACAGTAATCGTTGAAAAAGGAAACGAATCAGGCTACGTGGCGTATGCCCCTGCCCTGAAGGGCTGCGTCTCTCAGGGTAAAACCAAGGAAGAAGCTCTAAAGAATATCAAGGAGGCTATGGAAGCCTATGTGGAAGCCCTCCTTGAGGATGGGCTTCCCGTGCCGACAGAAGTGGGTAAGGACACTGTAGAGCTTGAGGTTGCCGCCAAGTGACCAAGCTGACTCGGGGGATGTCTGGTAGGGAAGTGGTTAAAGCCTTAATAAGAACAGGATTCTATGTTAAAAGGCAGAAAGGCAGCCATATCGTATTGCGGAGAGACGAGCCATTTGCACAAGTAGTAGTACCTGACCACAAAAACATTGATACTGGAACGCTAGCCTCAATACTTGATGGCGCTGGTTTATCTGTCGAGGACTTTATCGAACTCAGCTAGAAATTCAAGATAATAAAATTACCTGTAGAGTATGACTGATGGCTGACGAACGAAAAAACCTTGCCCTTGGTATTGACCTGGGTGGCACCAAGATACTGACCGCAGTAGCTAATGCCGAAGGGAAGATGCTCTCACGCGACCACAGCATTACGCCGGCAAAAGAAGGCCAGCCGGCAGTGGTTAAGTCGATTCTGGAATCTGTGGGGCGAGCCCTCGCTCAAGCGCACATAGCTGTCCCTGACCTTACTGCTGTAGGGGTAGGAGCCCCCGGTCTCTCCAACCCGGAAACGGGCGTTCTGTTTACGTCACCCAATCTTCCCGGCTGGAGAGATGTCCCCCTGCGGGATATTATCGAGAAAGAACTGGGCACCAAGGCTTTCCTTATCAATGATGCCAATGCGGCTGCGGTGGGGGAACTGTATTTCGGTGCCGGCAGAGGTGCCCGCAATTTTATCTATATCACGGTCAGTACCGGCATAGGAGGCGGCATAATCATTGATGGTAAGATTTACACAGGTTCTATCGGTGTAGCCGGAGAACCGGGACATATGACCATTGACGATGAGGGACCACCCTGTAATTGCGGCAACCGGGGGTGCTGGGAGGCGCTGGCCTCAGGTACGGCGCTGGCTAGAGAAGCGAGGAACCGAATTAACGAGGGAGCGACAACATCCATTCTGGAATATGGCGGAGGAGACCCGGCCAGGATAAATGCCGAGGTCATTCATGAAGCGGCACAGGCAGGCGATAACCTGGCCGCGGAACTTATTGCCAGAACTGCCTATTATCTGGGTGTGGGTCTGGCAAACCTAATCAACATCTTTAATCCAGAGGTAATCGTTATTGGAGGAGGACTATCCAATATCGGCGACAGGCTGCTCAAGCCTGCCTTTGAGGAGGCCGGACGCAGGGCATTCAAACAGGCTTATCAGGCGGTGCGCTTCGCCCGTGCCGAGCTGGGACGCAACTCCGGGGTACTGGGGGCTGCCGCCTTTGCCCTGGAGAAAATGAGTGGGGCCAGGCGTACATAGTCGGCATAAGCGGGTCGATTTTAAAACATGATGTTATGTCAACCCCAGAGGGTGGTGCCGGGCATCCGGCGTAAAAACAATAGATAATCCCGGTTTATTACCGCGCTGGCTTCAGCACCATGATTTGAGTGCTGGCCGGCAGTCCTCCCGCCTGGAACTCAACCTCGCTGGAATCCAGCCGGGTTACATTGTCCTTGCCGCGCAGGAATTCGTCCACGCCCGCTATGGGAAAGGCACACTTATCGTTTTTATAGTGCATGGGTATGACAACTCCCGGCTTGAGCTGGTCACAGACCCGGCTGGCAGCCCTGGCGTCAATGGTAAAGAACCCTCCCACCGGGATGAGCAGCACGTCTATTTTGCCCATCTCAGCCACCTGCCTATCACTAAGTACATGACCAAGGTCACCCATGTGGCAGATATTCACGCCGTCCACCTCAAAACACAATATGGCATTACTGCCCCTCTGGCTCCCCCGCGCATCGTCATGGTAGGTCGGGATACCCTTGAATTCTATCCCTTTGGCTCCGGTGGTCTTCCTGACTACCTGAGGGTTGCCCTGGACCTCAGCCACAGCATTGTGGTCACCGTGGTCATGGCTCACCGTAACGATGTCAGCCGTCTCATTTATCCGGCTGTAAGTCAGGTTTTTTACGGGTTCATAAGGGTCGGTGATTATCCTGATGCCGCTGTCCGAGGTAATGAGAAAGGTGGCGTGCCCCAGCCATTTAATCTTCATCTCAGTTCCTCCTTTATTTAACTGGACTATCCGCCAGGGAAAGAACGAGGTTTACCAGAGTGCGTACCGGTACTCCGGTGGCCCCTTTAACCAGATAGCCCTTTTCCTTGTCAGTATCACTGGTGCCGGCAATATCCAGGTGTACCCAGGGAGTATCATCAACGAACTCCGCCAGGAACTTGGCGCCGGTAATGGCACCCCCATAACTATTGCCGATGTTCTTGATGTCAGCAATGTCGCTCTTCAACTGCTCATTATATTCGTCATACATTGGCAACTGCCAGATGTACTCACCGGCTTCCTTGCCGGCGGTAATTATCCTGTCAGTAAGTTCCTGGTTATTGCTGAAAGCGCCACTACATACGGTGCCCAGGGCTACCCGGCAGGCACCGGTCAGGGTAGCCACATCAACGATGGCCTTGGCATCGTGCTTCCGGGCATAGCTCAGGGCATCCGCCAGGATAAGGCGTCCTTCGGCATCCGTATTGAGGACTTCAATAGTCTTGCCATTCATGGCGGTCAGGATATCACCCGGCTTCAGGGCACTGCCGCTGGGCAGGTTCTCCGTAGCCGGAACGACAGCCATGACATTAGTTTTCGGTTTAAGCTGGGCAATGGCACTCAGGGCTGACATGACCGCGGCGCCTCCAGCCATGTCACCCTTCATCTCGGCCATTCCCGCAGATGGCTTTATGGAGATGCCCCCGGAGTCAAAGGTTATCCCCTTGCCAACAAGCGCCACAGCAATTTCATCGGAGTCGCTTCCTTTATAGCTGAGTACGATGAATTTAGGTGGCTGCTGGCTCCCCTGGGCTACGCCCAGTAAGGCTCCCATGCCGGCTGCCGCCATCTGCTCTCGCTCCAGCACTTCAACCTCAAGTCCGTAGCTCTTCGCCAGCTGCCTGGCGGCCTCAGCCATCTGGCCTGGCGTCATGTAGTTGGCCGGCTCATTGACCATGTCGCGGGCCCGGTTGGCGGCTTCAGCCAGTATCCTGCCTCTAACGATAGCCTTTTCTAATAGTGGCTTCTCCTTTTCACTGCCGGCTATCAGGAGCTGCTTTATCTCGCCAAAGTTGTTTTCTTTTTTTGTTTTATACCGTCGAAAGGCATAAAGCCCGAGCAGGGCACCCTCGGTTACCGCTTGAGCGGCACTCTCCAGGCTTATGCCGTTAATCCCGGCTCCCTGAGCGATAGTGGCAACATTAGCCACACCCTTATGACGCAGCCGGCGGCAGGTCTCGGCTACAGCCCCACGGACTTTGTTTACGGAGAGCTCCGGCTTCTTGCCCAGGCCGGTAACCACGATGCGGCTGGCCGGCAGCCTGCCCAGGCTGTGCAGGAGGGTAACCTCATTGAGCTTACCTTTAATTTCACCCTGCTTAATGAGTTGAGAGATGGCACCATCCAGGGACTTATCCACAGCGGCGGTATTACCTTCGGGGTGCTTCATCCCCTCGAAATGATTTACTATTATGGCTTCTGCTTTAACTTTGGCAATGTTATCAACTATAGTTTTAATCTCCATCTCCAAACTCCTTTCATCGGCCCGTTTCTAACGCAACATTATACAGGGCGATAAAGACTGGCTAGCTGCCTGCTCATCGGAGACAACCCGGGCATCGCCCATAACCTATATTATAGGTGGTTTTCCCCTGTTTCGCCAGGTGGCATGATGAAGAATCAGGCGGGCGGTGCCTCGCTATAGAAGGCGACACCGAATAACCCCGGCCCGGTGTGAACCCCCATCACCGGGGTGAACTCGGTTATGAATATCTCACTACATTCGAACTGAGAGATGATTCGGTTCTTGAGTTCTAAGGCTTTATCCAGGGCATCGGCGTGCATCACGGCGACATGCAGTGGTTGTCCTTCGACCACTTTTGGCTCCATCAGCTTGAGCATGTGTTTCATGGCACTTTTCGTGGTTCTGGGGAGGGCCACGGTATTGGCATCCCTGTGATTAAGAGAGAAGATAGGCTTGATACTGAGCAGTGAATTGACCAGGGCGGCGGCCTGCGGGACACGACCGCTCTTAACCAGATAGCTAAGGGTATCCAGACTCGCGAATAAATTCATCCGGGACATCGTGCTCCTGGCAACATCAATCACCTCACTCAGGGTTCTACCCAAGGCAGCCGACCTGGCCACCGCCAGTGTCACCAGTCCCTGGCCGGCGGCGGCGGTAGTGCACTCAAGCACCTCGATAACTACATTGTGGAGGGTTTTTTGGGCCGTCTGCATAGCCACCCGTGCCGATTCAAACATGGCGCTGAACCGGGATGGTTCCGTGAGACAAAGAATACACGGTGCTTTCCGGCTGGCCCTGTGGTAAGCCTCAAGGTAAGGATTAGGGGATGAGGCGGAGGTGGTGGGCATTTTCTTGGCCTGTCGCAGCAGAGCGTAGAACTCGGTGGGACTTATATCTATCCCGTCCCGGTAGGTCCTGTCTTCAAAGACAAGCTGTACCGGCACCACTTCAATGTCATACCTGGCTACCTGTTCCTGAGGAACACAGGCAGTGGTATCGGTAACGATGGCTACCTTCCTCATAAAGCTCCTGTCGCTGTGACCAACTTCACTAAAATAGTCCTTTCATTTAGCTTTTTTGGTTTGCCAGAAGTGATAATCCCGGTCAAAAATAAGGCTCTTTCTACCGCCGGTTTTGGCCATCTCGCCCGGGAGACCGGCCAGAGTCCGGATAGCCAGGAAAAGGAAGAGCGCCAGGGGATAGAAGATGAGCAAGGGCTCTTTATCAAAGAGCCAGGCAATCAGTGGTATGAAGGCAATGCCAATTATGCCAAGCCTGATATTGCTGGTAATCATGACAACTACTACCGCAATGCCGAAGCCAATGGCAAATTGTATGGGGACTAACGGTATAAGTACGCCCATGATGGTGGCCGCCCCCTTGCCCCCCCTGAATCCCAGGAAACAGGGCCAGTTGTGCCCGACCACGGCGGCGAAGCCAGCCACGCATGTCCATACAGGTTCAAGCCCCAGCCACCGGGCAATATACACGGCGAGCACACCCTTGGCCACATCGGCGGCGAGGACAGCCAGACCAAATCCCGGTCCCGCCTCCCGGTAGACGTTTAAGGCGCCAGCATTGCCGCCGCCTAACTGCCGGATATCAATCCCCTTTTTAAGGCGGGCGACGATGTAAGCAAAGGGGATGGAACCCAGCAGATAACCGATGACTATGGCAGCGATAATGTTGAATGCCACTTAACAGTCCTCATTTCAGTTCTTTGTCAGGATGAGTTTAATAGCTCCCATCTCTACTCTTCAGTATAAAAGGCGACACCTACGGTCCCGGTACCGCAGGCATAGCCCATTATCGGGCTGAACTCAGCCAGCCAAGACTCGACACAATTGAATTCAGACTCAACCTGCTTTTTCAGTTTCTCGGCTTCATCCGGGGCATAGGCGTGCATGACGGCAACATGCACTGGATTTTGCCCTACCTTTTCCCTCATCATCTGCAGGACTCGTTCTATGCCATGATTCCTGTTCCTCACCGCTGCGGCAAAATGTACCTTCCCCGAAACAGTTAAAATCGGCTTAATATTAAGCACCGAGCCTATCTGAGACGCTACCTTGGGGATACGCCCGGAGCGGTAAACATGCCGGATTGTATCCAGAAAAACAACGGCGTTGACCTTATCCTTCACTTCTTTGGCGGCGCTGACTACTTCAGCCAGTTCCTTGCCTTCGGCGGCGGCCCTGGCCGCCGCTAAGGCGATAAAGCCTTCGGCAGGGGTCGCCGTCCGGGAGTCCAGCACCTCTACTGAGATATCGGGCAGCTCGGTCTTAACCAGCTCTTTTGCTTCCAGGGTGACATTATAGACTGTGCTGAGCTCGGATGAGACGGTAACACAGAAGATGGTCGGGGACCGCTTACTGGCGTTCCGGTAGGCATGAAGGCAATCTTCAGGTGAAGCCGCCGATGACTTAAAGGAGTCAGGGTCTTTCAAGAATAATTCATACGCCTCAGTAGGAGTTACATCTACCCAGTCCTTATAGAGTTGGCCACCGGCGTAGAAGTTAATGGGGATAATCTCAATGCCATACTGCTCAACCAGTTCCCTGGTGAGGCAGGCAATACTGTCTGTGACAACAGCTACCTTTTGCGTCGGTGGACCCCCTTGATTTATTATTCATACCGATTGTTTTAAGCTGTTGCTATTTCACCTTTCCGGAACCTTAGCCGACCGCCTCTGAGCCAGCGTTCCAGCAGGGGCGGAACCAGGAAAATCCCCCACATCACCAGAATCAGCCCCACAAAAGTGAGCGTGTTAAGCCGGCCGCTGGTATAATAAACCACCAGAGTCAGAGTCAGGAGCCCCGATATAATCAGCAGGCCTATTCTTAACCCGCGTTGGCGCACACGGATGAAGGCAGCTATGGTTAACGCCAGTGCCACAAAACTTAACCCTATCCAGGGAGCGAAGCAACAAACACGCTGCAGACTGTGTTCGGTGAACCGGGCTCCCGGTGACACGGCCAGAAACCAGCCGATAATAATTGGTATGGGCAGTAACATCAAAGAGCTGAAAAGCCAGTCCCTCTTTGTGGTTTGAATTATAATATGGAACAGCCACCAGAGAGTCAGCGGGATATACACGGGTATTGCCAGCAGCGACCATCCCCTGGGCAGATAAAGTAAGAGGAGACCGACTGTCAGTACCGGCAGCAAAGAGTAACCCAGCCATGAGAAGACCCAGGTTGGTCGGCCATGCCACCAACCATAGATGGTCATGCCGAGAATCAGGGAAAGCACCACCGATAGCCAGCCAATATGCTGCCACCAGTTGAGAACAAAAAGTGCCCCAAAGAGTAAGTGTGGCATCGAGGCTAATAACACCTGCTTCCAGCTGCCTTGACTGTAGGCCTCGTATATCTGTCGGGCTACCAACTTTGTTGAGCCCATCTGCCCCAGACAGGCCTCAATCGCCTCCTCTTCGGAAAGCCCGGCTTCCGTTAATTCCCGGATTCTATCTTCAATATGCGTCTCAATTTCACTGATGACCTCTCTTTCTTCAGAGCGGTCAAGCTTTGAATTGCATCTAATACTCTCCAGATACTGACTCAATTCTTGCGTCATTGCCCATACCTTTTTAAAGACTTGACGGTTCCGTTTGAATAATCAGCTTCACGGCCTTCAGGAAGTCCTGCCATTGGTCTTTCTCCAGATCCAGCGCGGCATGTCCCTTAGCCGTGATGTAGTAATACCGCCGCTGCCGCCCATTAGGTAACAGCTGCCACTTCCCTGTTATCAATCCTGACTTTTCTAAACGGTGCAGGGCCGGGTACAGAGTACCCTCCTTAAACTTGAAGTAGCCCTGGCTCCTCGCTTCCATCTCCCTGACAATCTGATAGCCATACATCGGCTGCTGCTCCAGTAAGCAGAGAAGCAAGGAGTTAGAACTGGCTTTTAACAGGTCTCGCCTTGATGCCACTTGAATCACCTCACTGTATTTACTTAGATATTCTATGTATAACATAGTAACAAAGATTTACCGGCTTTGCAACATACCGAGATTTTTAGTCTGATAATAATACATAGAATATCTAGGTATTATATCAATGATATGTGAACCTGTCAACAGGTTTTAGGGGATTTTTTGCCGATATCAACAGGCAACTTGAGACGAACCTCACAGGGTGCTATAGTACGGAGAGGCGGCTATAGTCTTCAACCAAATCGGAATTGTGCTTGAAAATTAGATAGCTTCACAGCCCGGGGAAGTGCCGGAACTGGCAGACGGGCCAGACTTAGGATCTGGTGCAGCGATGCGTGGGGGTTCGAGTCCCCCCTTCCCCACCATCCCCGGTAAAACTCTTGGTAAAACCTGTTTTGTTAATCCTTCTTAACAGACTTCTTTGGTTTCACCTCAAATAGCTTGACTACCTGTTCTCGCAGGTACCGCTCAACAAAGGAATTCATCGTACCATCAGGATAAATAATGCGATTCCCTATAAGAGGTTTCATCTTATTTCCCAACGCTATTTCAGAAAGGGAAGTACCGATTTTCTCTTTCAATTCAATTAGACGATAATCCGTATTCTGCCACAGCCATTCCCATGCTTCACTTTCCGAATTACCGGGAAGTCCCGTGAGTTTATCCGTGTGCTTTACGTCCAGACTCGTCCATGCGACAACAATTTTTACGAGGTCTGCGTTATCGGCGAGCAGGAGCACTACCTCCGGTCTCTCATTCTGCTTGAACCAGTTCAGCTTTTCGGTATATAAATCTTCAATCATTTCTAACTACTTCTGTGCTACTTAGAGGACACAGTTGCACCGGCCCATGCTTCCTTCAAGTACAAGATTTTGCCACAATTCTTGTTCTTCCAAACAAAGAGCAAGCTCCAACTCAGGACGTAGATGCCGCACAGCTTTGATAATGACAGAATATATCTCTTGCCTCAATGCCTGAGAATAGCGTGCTCTGCCGTCTCCTGTTCTCTGCCAAATAGTTTCAATATTATTTGAGATAGGATTATTGGAGCCTATTTTCTGTTCCATAAGCTTACGTGCTCCGCTATAGATGCAAATACCGCCGAGGGTGAGACGCTGAATTGGCACTGTTTCCAGAAGGCGTTTAGTGAATG
>CAYWRT010000043.1:4784-12987 GCA_964460815.1 uncultured Dehalococcoidaceae bacterium | reverse complement strand
ATACTATATTAGAAATGTACTCTTGCGAACACATGATTTGTATAATAGTTCACATATTGCCTGATAGACACGAAGTCGAGTAGAAAGGCCTGTGGGTGGAGGAACCGGAGATGAACATGGTCTACCTACATACATACAAGCCCGCAGTGTTCATTAAAGAGAGTGAGCACTCTACAGTGCCGGCACTGGTACTTAATGAGCTATGGGTGGAGCTTCTCACTGAACATGAGAGATGCTGGGGAAGGATTATCTCCAACAGTATGTATCCCACGATTAGGCGAGACGATGAGGTTCTGGTGGATAGCACTCGTTCCGACAAAGTGCGCTTCGGTGATATTGTTGTGTTTCGAATGAATGGAATACTAATGACCCATCGGGCGCTGGGGAAACATGAGTTCAGGGGGGAAGGCCACTTTTTAGAAAAGGGCGATGCCAATCTGGAGTCCAGCCTTGTCCCAGCCAAGAAGGTCATTGGCCGGGTCACTACTATCAGAAACTCAAGTGGCACCCTCCAGACGATATCTGGTTCCGGCCGCCTGCTCCAGTTGATATTAGCTTGCGTTTCATATACCTCGTTCCATCTGTGGGCAGTGCTGGAATATTGCCTGACTCGGGAAAGGCGCATCACCTTCAAGTATCGATATGGTGCGGCCTACAAAAGACTATTCTTGCTACTGTACAGAATTACATTTCGACTCTTTGGGAATTAACGTCGTATTTAGGGTAAAGGAGCCATGCATAGAGAAGAAACATTTAGGATTGGGTTTGGAAGCGTCTGTATCGAGATTCACTGCTCAGATCAAGAATTATTGGGAAAATGGCGTACTAATTACCGTCCTTTTCTGGCTTCACGCCGGCCTGACTTTCGAATTGAATTCAACCTTAGAAACAAGCTGACAGTCCCCGAAGTCAAGCACCTTTTAACAAATTCGAGGTCTTACCTGGAAGGCAACCGTTTTTTTACCAAGCCCGAGCTAATGGAGGAACGGATTGACTGGGCGGGAGGAACCCTCTGGGTTGACGCGGAGAGAGAGCTATTCGCCCCAGAGCTGGACTACAAACTTATGAACGTTTTGATACGTGGCATTTACTCGGGTATCCATGCCAAGCTGTGGAAAACCGCGCCCGATGCTCACCTGGTTCACGGCTGCGGGATAATAGATGGCGGGCGATGCTACTTATTTACGGGGCCTTCCGGCTCAGGCAAATCAACCGTTGCCAGGTTGGCAGAGGGACGGAAAGTACTTAACGATGAGGCTATACTCATCGGACGAAACAAGGAAGGGTTCTGTCTTTCTGGTACGCCAATCGATGGTGAAATATCAAATAAATGCAATACCTCGGCTCATCTTTCAGCCATTCTCTTTTTGAGGCATGACACACAGGTTTCGCTCCGAAAATTGGGTAAGGTTGAGACCTACCTCAGGCTCGTTACGCAGGTTTTCGACACGTCACCGCTTTTTGAGATAGCCGGTGATGACTCTTTTAGAGAGCGGGCAGAACTGAGTGCTGAGGTGGCAAACGGAGTGCTTTCATATGAGCTTGGGTTCCTGCCTGACAGTTCGTTCTGGCAGGTTGTGGAGAATATCTAAAGAGGAGGAGACATCATGGTAATTGCAGTATACCCGACTAGAGACACGCGCTTTGTCTGGAGAGATATCGCCGGCGAGGTGGTGATTGCGGAGAGGGATAACAATACCGTTCATGTCCTCAACAAGACAGGCAGCCTGATATGGGCCCTGGCTGATGGCACCAAGCCGGCCGAGGATATCGTGGCTGAGGTCTGTAGTAGATTCGATGTACCCCCAGAACAGGCCCGGGCCGATGTTGAGGAGTTCTGCCAGCAGCTCTTCGATGCGGGACTATTGAGTTCATAAGACGTTTCTAGGGAAGGATTGGAGGTTATCATGCCTGAGACTGTAACACGTCCCCTGCTCCACAAAGTAATGGAAAGGGCCGCAGAAAACCTTGTTCCCTTTCAGGTATCCCTGGAGGTAACACAGCGCTGCAACCTTTCGTGCAAGCACTGCTACATGGATGTGCCGGTAGAGCAGGAGCTATCGTTCAACGAGCTTAAGGGAATCCTTGACCAGCTGGCTGAGTCTGGTACCATGTACCTTCTTCTCACCGGTGGGGAGTGCCTGGTCAGGCGAGATTTCTTCGACATCGCTTTCTATGCCAGGGAACGGGGCTTTATGGTGATGTTGCTCACCAATGGTACCCTGATTACTCCCAGCATAGCCCGAGAGCTAAAGAGGCTGGATCCCGTCCTTATCGGCATGAGCTTGCACGGGGCCACCGCGGGTACGCACGACGGCATTACCAGAAGGCAGGGCTCGTTCGCGGCAATGATGCAGGCTATTGAACTGCTAAAGGACCTGGGGGTAACGGTATCGCTGCAAACCCTGCTTATGGATTCAAATAATCACGAAGCGGAAGCAATCAAGAGCCTGGTACAAAGACTGGAAGTACCTCATCAGATGTCGTACGATTTCGTACCCGCCAGGAGCGGTTCGCTGGCTCCTTACCAATACGAAGCCAAACTTAAGGAGTTCGGTCAGGATATTAACAATGCGTCCCAGGAAGCAGGCCCTGCCGAATCCAAAGGAAGGGAAGTCTGCAAAGCCGGACAGGGGATTTGCTCCATCTCAGCGGCGGGTGACGTTTTTCCCTGCCTGCTGATGCCCATGAAAGTTGGCAATCTCAGGCAGACAACGTTTGCTGAAATCTGGAAAGATAATCCCAGCCCGGAACTAACCTATCTGCGCTCAATAACGTGGGAAGACCTTACAATCTGTAAAAACTGTGACCTAGCAAGGTACTGCCGAAGATGTATGGGGGTTGCCTTTTCCGAAACGGGTGAACTGACCAAGCCGGCTCCCAGTGCCTGCCGCAATGCAGCCCTCAAGGCGGAGTTCTTTAAACGAAAGGGGGTGATACCGTGAAACAGACTTATGAAAAGCCAGAGATGGTCACTGAGACTGTTGAGCTCGGGGCTCTTGTTGCCGGAAGCCCGGCTGGGCCCGTAGCGCAGGATAATCCATTCTTCCAGCTGTGCCCGCCTTGCCCCGGATAGTAATTGAGAGAGTCGGATTATGAGAATCCGAGTAATTAACAGAGGGTTAGGCGGAAAGAGGTAGTGAATAACCTGTTTGGGGGACTCCATTACGTAATCCTTGAAAGTAGCAAAGCACACAGGCTCTAAGGGGCAGGCACTGGGAGCTGGCTTGGTAGCGATGACTTCGGTGTAGAGAGTAAAACTTGATGGTAATAGCTTTGTTTTTAGGTGATATATGCTGAATACCAAAACATCAAGACGCTCGCGTCATAATGGCGAGACGAGTATAGATATTCAAGAGTTAGGGCAGGTGCTGCGCCATTGCCATGACCTGACTTATCTCCAGAATAGTGACCTGGTGTACCTACCCGGCGTGGTGAGGCGGTGCCGGGGAGAAAGTGTTGGCCTGCACCCTGCCATAGCACTGCGAAAGGAACTTATTGCTGTTGTGCAACGCATCAGTCGCCGCACAACACGCTTCCCCATCAGGAAGATACTGAAAGCAATTGAAGAGCGAAGGCTCGGCTCGGATAGCCAGCGCCTGGTAGAAATACAAAAACGCCTGGGCATTCCCTTTTCCCGGAACAGGATCGACCTTGCCCGGTACTATGCCATCCGACTGGTGATGGAAGGGCTGAGTAACGAGACCATCGCTGAGTTTCTCATGGTGGACCCGAGGACTCTGGCGAACTACATCGCTCAAGCGAAGATGCGTATTGTGCTCATTCTGGGAAGTAGATGAATTTTCATATAACGGGCTCCGCTATACCCGGCGAGGAGAGGTAGCAGCATGACAGTGGCGATTGAGGTCAACAACCTGACCAAGCGGTTTCCTCGCTCCAGCGGTTATTTAGACCTGCTGCCAGGATTCATCAGGAAGAGGCAGTGGATAACCGCTGTTCAGGACATCAGCCTCGAAGTTGGAGATGGCGAAGTGTTAGGTCTCCTCGGACCGAACGGCGCCGGGAAGACAACGTTGATTAAAATGCTGTGCACCCTAATCTTACCCACTTCGGGGAAGGCTGCTTGTTATGGGTACGATGTGGTCAGGGATGAGCAGAGGGTCAAAGAGATTGCCGGGTTGATAAGCGCCGATGAGAGGAGTTTCTACTGGCGTCTCACCGGTCGTCAGAACCTGGAGTTCTACGCTTCTCTATATCACATGCCGGCACGGCGGATGCGAGAGCACATAGATGAACTGCTATCTCTGGTTGGCCTTGTGGAACAGGCAGACCGCCGGTTTCACGGTTATTCCACGGGTATGCGACAGAGGTTAGCCATTGCCCGCGGTCTGATTAAAGACCCCAAGCTCTTGTTTGTCGATGAACCTACCAAAGGCCTGGACCCGGTCAGCGCACGAGGCTTACGAGAATTCCTGCGGGAAAAGGTGGCTCGTGTCGGCAGAACAGTCATAATCGCAACCCATCAGATGGATGAGGCCCAGCAAGTTTGTGACCGGGTGGCCATTATGAATCGCGGTCGAGTTATCGCCATAGGCTCTATTGCCCAGTTGAGGACGGTGTTTCAGAGACAGGATAAATGCCAGCTCCAGGTGAGAAATCTGACCGAGGGACTCGTAGACAGACTTCGCCTCATCTCGGGGGTTGCTTGGTGTGGCCAACCGCAACGCAATAATGGCGCAGCCAGCTTGGAGCTTGTCCTCTCGGACAGCAGTTTAGCTCTCCCGGAAATGATGAAGTTTATTGTGGAGGGTGGTGGCGAAGTCTGCGACTGCAATATCACGAAAGCTCCCCTGGAAGAAATTATCGCCTTTGCCTTAAGTAAAACCAGTCAGGAGGGAGTCTAGATGGCTACTGCCTGGGCTTTCATCAAGAGGGATGTTTCACTGACTCTCAGCTACAGACTGTCTTTTGTGCTCCAATTCCTGGGTATTTTGCTCACTTTGGCCACTTTCTATTTCCTGTCCAAGATTATCGGCGGTGCCATGTCAGATTCATTGGAGGCCTATGGAGGTGAATATTTCCCCTTCGTGCTTCTGGGCCTCGCGTTTTCGACCTACATGATGCTTGGTCTACAGGCTTTTTCAACGAGCATCCGAGAAGGCCAGATGATGGGAACACTTGAGATAATGTTGCTCAGCCCCACCAAGCTGAGTAAGATACTACTGGCTTCCTCACTCTGGGCTTACGTCTTCGGTTCCCTGAGGGTGCTCGTCTTCATGTTCTTTGGTATTGTTATTTTCGGTGCCAGTTTTCCTCAGGCTAACTTACCAGCCGCCGGGGTGATTCTGGTGCTAACCGTTATAAGCTTCGCCAGTATTGGCATGATATCGGCAGCCTTTATTATCATACTGAAAAAGGGTGACCCTATTGCCTGGGCAATGGGTAGCCTTTCAACCTTACTGGCTGGTGTATATTACCCCGTATCAGTCCTGCCAGATTGGCTACAGGGGTTCTCTGCCGTGCTGCCTCTTACCTATGCCCTAGATGCCGCCAGACACGCCATGCTGCAGGGATATTCGCTTTACCAGGTACGGTTCGATATTATAGCTTTGCTTGGCTTTTCCGTAATCCTGTTGCCCTTGGCTCTATTCAGTTTTAGATTCGCTGTCAAGAAGGCAAAGATTGAGGGCAGTTTAACCCAGTACTAGCTTAATCAAATGTGAAAGAGTGAGAAATGATGTGTGCCATAAGAGCCTACCTGAGTCAAAAGGAGTGCCGGAATAGCTCACCGGTGGCGTTGCGCCGGGCGGCTCAGGAGATATCACTGCTCTGCACCACAGCCATTATTTCGCCCCGGAACAAAGAACGGCTCTCCCGAGTCCTTGCCGAGCCCGTGGATTGGGGGTACCTGCTGGAACTGGCATCATCCCATGGGATAACACCCCTCGTTACCCACAATCTGATTGTCAATGGCTTCTCACCTCAGGTTCCAGAACCCTATCTTAAGGAGTTAAAGCAGACTTATCACGGCACAGTATATGGGAACCTGATTCTGTCCAGCGAGCTGGCGGGAATCCTCTCCACTTTCAACGAGCATGGTATCGAGGCAATATGCCTCAAGGGTGCTCCCCTGTCCGACAGCCTGTACGGGAACCCTTGTCTGCGCACTGTCGGGGACATGGACATTCTGGTACACCTCGCAGACATATCCCAGGCTACGGCCCTACTGACGGCTCTGGGCTACCGGCAAGTAGCACCGCAACAGGGAAATAGTCATCCATTTCACGGGGGACCATTCTGGAAAAAGGCAGGCATTGACCTGCTGGTAGAACTGCACTGGCACCTGGATGATAACAAGCTGGTTACTTACCCTGAGCATGAGATATGGCGTCGGGCACAGCCGCTACAGTTTGAGGGGGTCGCCACTCTGGTGCTGTCTCCGGAGGACAACTTCCTGTTTCTGGCAAACCACCTCTTCAAGCACAATACCCTGCTGAAGTTACTGACCGATATTGCCGAATTACTTAAAAAGTACGGAGAATCGCTTGACTGGGAATATATCAGGGTTTCAGCCCGGAACTGGCAGATAGCGCCCGCCGTCTACTACGCATTGAGGCGGATTAAAGAACTTACAGACACACCAGTACCCGACTCCGTGCTTGAGGCGATAAAGCCCGGTATCTGGCGCCGGTGGCTGCTTGACTACCTGTTAAGTCGGGAGACCTTCATTTCACCAATCAAGAATGAGAGACTGAGAAACTGGACGAAATGGGTCGCCCGCAGCCTGATGATGAAAAGCGGCCGGCAGACGCTGTACTATCTCTATCATCATGAGGACGCTGGCAAGACGGGGAAATGGCCCAGGATTATCTTCTGGGCAATGGTGGTATTTGTGGTCGGCCTGAGACGCTACAGGCTGAGATATGCCGCCAGGCCGGGACTCGCGGTCTGGTGAAGCACCCTGACCCCAAACAGGTCATACCAGTTCTACAATAATTGCCCTTATAATATCAGCCTCAGCTTCAACTTTCACTAAACTTTCATCTTTCTTTCACTAAAGTTTCACTAAAGTTTCACCTTTCATTCATTGACTTATTGTATCTACGGATTTACAGTTAAATTGAGTGATATTAGGTAAGGATAAGTGAGGTTCCCTAAAGATTCGCTTTGCGCCTTACGCACAGCGAAATTTGGTTATTTATGTTATTCCGCTTATCCGGGGGGTTGGAGGGCATAAACCTATTTGCCCTGGAGCCAGTTAAGGGGGTGAGTATTATAGGAAAAAGTAACGAGGTAGCATAGAAGCATTCCTTCTATGCTGCCCTGCATGGAGTCAACAGCGCAATAATACAAATCCTGAAAAAGGAGGAAAATAGAAGATGAGACAACATTGGTGACAGTATGAGTACTGGTATTACTCGCTGGCCTGAGATACATCGGACACTCGGCTCGGGCTTCGGTGAGTAGATAATGCGTGAAAATAAACATGGAGGTAACTAATGATAAAAAAAGCGAAAAACCCAAGTTTACTGACGGTTGTCGTACTGGTGGCGATGCTGGTCTTACCGTTTATAGGCCACACCGCCGCCCTGGGGGCCGATACGGGTGCCCAATATCCGGGAACGGTTAACGAGAATTCCGAGAATCCCTATAACGATGAGGACTGGTCTCATGAAGACCGTGTAAGCGCGGATGACGGGAGCTATGCCAGCGTAACTAGTAGTCATTTTGATAGCCCTGACTATTCCTATGTCATCAGAGCAACCAACTTTGGCTTCGGTATAGACCCTGGCGCGACGATACAAGGTATCGAGGTAGAGATTGAACGCTACAGTGCTAATCACCATCGTGGCAAAGACGCTCTCGTTCAACTTACCAAGGACGGCACGGCACGGGTGGGCGATAACAAGGCTGATACGTCAACCGAATGGCCGACATCCGTAGCTGTCAAAACCTATGGCGGGGCCAGCGACCTCTGGGGAACAACGTGGACTAGAGATGAAATCAATGCCTCTTCCTTCGGTGTCCACCTCGCCGCGCAGGCCACCGATAACGACGCTGACATCTATGTGGATTTCATCCGAATTACGGTCTACTACTCGGCATGTACCCCGACCACCTGGTATCAGGACTTCGATACTGACGGCTACGGCAATGCTGCCGTCTCACAAGAAGCCTGTAGCCAGCCGGCAGGCTATGTTGCCGATAATACCGACTGTGACGACACCGACGCCAGCGTCAA
>CAYWRT010000043.1:0-4684 GCA_964460815.1 uncultured Dehalococcoidaceae bacterium | reverse complement strand
GCAGCCAGCCGGCAGGCTATGTTGCCGATAATACCGACTGCAACGACACCAATGCCGCTATCAATCCCGGGGCCACCGAGGTCTGCGACGGCATCGACAATAACTGCGACGGCAATATAGATGAAGGGTTCGACGGGGACAGTGACGGCTACACCACCTGCCAGGGCGACTGTGACGATGGCGACGCGGCCGTCAATCCCGGGGCCACGGAAGTGCCCTACAACGGCAAGGACGATGACTGCAATCCAGCCACGCCGGATGACGACCTGGATGGCGACACCTACCCGGTTGCTACCGACTGTGACGACACCGACGCCAGCGTCAATCCCGGGGCCACCGAGGTCTGCGACGGCATCGACAATAACTGCGACGGTACTGTAGATGAAGGGTGTGGCGTCGAAGAGGCTAATTTATTGTGTGTACAATACCGCTTTGGCACGCCTGCACCTGGCTACACCTTCGCTGGCTGGCCCATCTTTGAAAGCTGGCTGCAAGTGCGCATTCAAAATTACGGCCCGGGCGACGCTTTTAACGTCACAGCCACGATTTCGAGCTGGCCAGCTAACAACACCATTGTTGACGGAAATGTAGCGCTCGGGAATATCAATGCGGGTAGTTCGGCATGGAGCAGCGATAACTATCAACTACAGGTGGACATGGCCCATCCTGTAGACCAGTCTCTGGGCGTCACGTGGACGATAGAATACGACGATGCCGGTGGGGGACATCACACTATCCTCAATGTTCCCCAGTAGCATTGACCGGATAAGCCACTTGGATGCCTGAGTGCTTTGCTCGGGGCCAGGCTGGAGGACTTCCAGCCTGGCCCCGTTTTATTAACCGTAGCTGCGCCCACCGGGTCAGGATGAGGCAGGCAAAACCTCCCCCGCAAGCTCCCGAGAGGAATTACGCCACCGCCAGCTCATCGGCCCGAGACCATGATATTATCCACCACGGTATTTTTTTATACCTTCGCCAATGGGATAAGACATCATGAAGAATATCTGTTTGGTGATATTGCGGATTATCATCGGGCCCTGCTCCATATCGGGGGGGATATACGCCCCGAAGCTTTTATTGATAATATGCTTCTCGCCGCCAATCCAGAGCTCGACTTCGGCACACAGGTCGGTAATATCGTCGTAGTTCATGGCATTGAAAACGATGGACGTGCCGTGGGGCAAGGTATGCGCATCCATCATCAGCTGGCCCGTTTTTGACTTCTCGCCCGGCAGGAGCCACATCGTATCACAGCCGAACTCGGCACCGGGAATGACTTCCTCATCGATGCAGGCCATACGGCGCGTGTACCTGGGGTCGGTGTCGCGCATGTAAGCGGGTCTCTTTACGTTCGGTTTATCACCATAGACTACGTATTTTGCGTTTCTCTTCTCTCCCGGTTTCGTTGCCTCTGTTCTAAATTTCCCCTTTTTCTGGCTCGTTTCTTCGGCGGGATTATCCTTTTCTCTGGTGTATACCCCACCCGGTCCGGAGGTCCAGTGGCACATGGGCCTGTTCGTGACCTTGCCACCGGTGACACTTGTAGGCATGTGCAGCATTCCGGCGGGGATATAGGCAACCCAGCTTCTATCCATGATGATTTCTTCGTCATCCAGCAACATCCCCATTGCGTTGGTGTCCTCCGGATGGTCCGGGGCGGTGCCCCACCAGGCGAGAAGTTCGGGGAAGTTGTGGGCATGGGGAAACATTGGCGTAGGGTTTGCGGTTCGCTTCATTGCCTCTTCCCAGGATATCTGGTTCGGGTAGGAGGGGGGCCATATCCAGGTGGATTCGCCGTAATATGCGCCCGGGATAACCTCGTCGTCAATCCAGAGGACATGCTCCATGCTTATGCGCAGGCCTTCAGCCGCGAGCTTATCCCTTTCTTCCGGGGTGGGGCCGGGCAACATGTGCCTTTTTTTGAGTTCCGTGCAGATATACTTGTCGTATTTGGCCATTGTTACTCTCCTTTCTTGTTAATTTTTGTCTATTCCGTAAGCAATATTATCCCCATTTGAGATTTCTCCACTTAGCCTCCTGAAAACTCAAGGTTAGTAAAAAAGAAGCCCTTTGGTATGGTGAATTATACACCTCTCGGTGATTCCCAACAAGGCATAACCTTTTTGAAACGTCGCGGAGCATAAATATAAACACACTGAAGGCAATAATCTAGCGCTTTAGCTGATGCTCTTTAAACCGGAGCAAATATATTGATTTAAAACGACGATAGTAATATAATCAGTGCAACAAGAAAACTGCTCAGGATAATAATCAGGTTCCGGGAATAACCATAGCGGTAATGCTGGTTTATCAATCTGACCAATTACAGTGGCACATCATCTGAATTAAAGGAAGGGGGTCTCATTATGTAATATCAAAGGATGGTATATGCCTGGTTGAGTCTCAGGGATTACATAGGGAATAACTCTTAACAGGAGGATAATTATAGTGTCGGATGGGAAAAACAAGGCGATTATGGACGGTACCGAGAAAACGCTTATTAGGAGTATCGGTTTTGCCGGTACACCCGGCGGTGGCGCGACCGGGGCGGTCGATGTCAGGGATGGGAAAATAGTCAGAATCAGGCCGCTGCATTATGACTGGAAATATGACCTGGATAAGGTTAATTCCTGGAAGGTTGAGAGGAACGGCAAGACCTTTAAGCCGGGCCGGAAATCAGTGCCCGGTGCCTACTCACTGGCCTACAAAAAGCGGGTCTATTCCCCCAATCGTATCAAGTATCCATTGATGAGGGTTGACTTCGACCCCAACGGCGAGAGGAACACACAGAACCGGGGCAAGAGCAAGTACCGGAGAATATCGTGGGATGAGGCTACCGATATCATCGCCAGCGAGATAAAGAGAATACACAAGACATACGGTATATACGGGATACTGCCCATGGGAGACGGACACGGTGAGAACAAGTTGTTGCAGGGTCCTCATGGCTTGCATACGTGGTTGCTGAAAAAGATGGGCGGCTATACCCAGTACATCAGAAACGCCGATAGCTGGGAGGGGTGGTATTACGGTGCCATGCACGTGTGGGGAACGGGCATGTACGGCCATATGTTCCCGCAAGCTAATGTCATTAAGGATGTCACCGAGAACTCCGAAATGATTCTCATCTGGGGAGGCGACCCGGAGACAACTCCCACGGGATTCACCGGGCAGGTTGCCAGCCGGCTATTATATTTCTGGACTCAGAGCGGCCTGAAGCAGGTATATATCTGCCCCGAGCTGAACTATGCGGCGGCTGTTCATGCCGATAAATGGATACCGGTACTGCCCAACACCGATGCCGCCCTGCAACTGGCGATAATATATACCTGGATAAAGGAAGGCACCTATAATAAAGGATACGTGAAGACCCACACGGTAGGCATGGACAAGGTAGAAGACTACGTTCTGGGTAAGGAAGACGGCGTGCCCAAGACGCCCGAGTGGGCTTCGCCCAAGTGCGGTGTCCCGGAATGGACCATCAAGGCACTGGCCAGGGAGTTTGCCGCCAGGATAACGACAATAGGCCATTACTTCGGCGGCGGCATGATACGCGGGCCCTACTCCAGCGAGCCTACCCGGCTGGAATGCATACTGCTGGGGATGCAGGGGCTGGGTGCTCCCGGCGTTCACCAGTATGAGATAATGATGCTGGGAGAACCCAGAGGAGAGTTCCCGCAAAGCATGCGTTACAGCTTCGAGAGGTCCGGCGAAGACTGGGTATTTGAGGATCGGGTAATGTACTCCATGTGCGGCGGCTCCCGTGTCCACCAGAAGCAGTTTTTCCCCAAGACCTATCTACATGAGGCCATACTGAACCCTCCCATCTCCTGGTACGGCAAGACCCAGAACTCGGCGCCGGTGGAAGACCAGTTTATCCAGTACCATTACCCGGTTGAGGGCTGCTCCGAGGTGCACATGCTCTGGGCCGACAACCCCTGCATGACCACCTGCTGGCATGAAGGCATGAAGACGGTGGAGGTTTTCAGGAACCCCAAGATAGAGTTCATTGTCCACCAGCACCCCTGGTTTGAGAATGACAACTTCTGTGCCGACATCATCCTGCCGGTAAGCACCCTGTATGAGATAGACGATATCATGGCAAACACTATGTCAAGCTTACCGTATATGACCGCAACACTTTATAAGCAAGCCATACCACCCATCGGTGAGTCCAAGAGCGACTACGGGGTAGTCTGTGAAGTAGCCAAGAAACTGGGGATGTACGAGGAAGTTACCGAGGGTAAGAGTATAGAGGAATGGATTAAACATACCTATGAGAATATGGGGCTGCCCGAATTAATCAGCTGGGAGGACTTCAAGGAAAAGCAGTACGTTATTTTCCCGACGGCGAAGGACTGGGAAGATGACCCGCCCGGCTTCAGGTTGTTCTACGAAGACCCGGAGAAGAACCCCCTGCCCACGCCGTCAGGCAAGCTGGAGTTCTACTCGGAGAGATTGGCCAAGCACTTCCCCGATGACACGGAAAGGCCGCCGATACCGAAATGGATTGAGAAAGGCCCGTGGCATGACGAGAGGATTTCCAGCGAAAGAGCTAAAAAGTATCCGCTGCTCCAGATGGCCAATCATGGCCGGTGGCGGGTACATGCCGAGCATGACGATATATCCTGGACAAGGGAAATCCCGACCTGCAAGGTCAAGGGGCCGGACGGCTACATGTACG
>CAYWRT010000042.1:7926-13089 GCA_964460815.1 uncultured Dehalococcoidaceae bacterium | reverse complement strand
AGCCGGGATCAAACTCTCCAAAAAAAGAAATTGCTTTAAGAACCTTCCTTCCGCTATCCAGTTGTTAAGGTACTAAATACTCTTATAGAGTAATTTAAATAATAGCATAAATCATTATTAATTGTCAACAATCCGGTTATCGCCCGCCTACACCCAAGGGGTATTAATTTTTTTTCTTATCTATACCCACCCTGGCCGCCCAGCATCATCTGCGGCTTATCACATAAGATATGCCTCGCTACCCTGCCCTGGATTAACCCCTTTCTTATCTTTTCTCACCCTCCACCCTCGATTCATTTCCTGCTTATTCTGTGGGACTTTTACGGGTAAAATAGCAGGCGAGCCGAGGGCGGGTTCGGGTGGGAAGTAAAAAGCTGCGGTGAGGGGCTTGGGGTGGGGATTTGACAAACTTGGGGGATAAAGGGGGGAATATTCACGGGCTAAGCCGAGGGAGATACGAGGGTGGCAGGGTGGGATTAGATTAGAGACGAGGGGGATAAGGGGGGTGAGGTAGATAAAAAATCCTACATTTCCAAACGAAAAAAGGACAAAACCCAATTTCAGCCCTGATGATAGCTAGCTCGCTCTTGTGGTATTATCTAGCTGTTGTGGGTAAAACTCGGAGGTAATCGGTGAATGTCGTCAGATGATTTATCAACAACTCTAATTACCGATAACTTAGCCACCAGTTTTATTGGTCAGCGAATAATTTATTATCCTCGCCTGTCTTCAACGATGGATATAGCCAGGCAGGAAGCCCGTAATAGAGCCCCGGAAGGTACGGTTGTCATTGCCGGCAAGCAGATAAGTGGCCAGGGAAGAATGAAGCGCCACTGGTTGTCACCCCGGGGTAATATCGCCCTGTCTATTATTCTCTATCCGGTTATATCTTATCTGCCTTACCTTATTATGGTGGCTTCTCTGGCTGTGGTTCACAGTATTGAGACAGTCACCAGCTTGAAACCACAGATTAAATGGCCTAATGATATCCTTATCAGCGGGAGAAAGGTTGGCGGGATTCTGATTGAAAGCGAGGTGAAGGGGAGCCAGGTAGAATACTCTATTATCGGTATTGGTATAAATATTGGGCTAAGAATTTCAGATTTTCCCGAGATTGCAGCCACGGCAACCAGTATTAATGATGAACTGAGAAGAAAAGTTACGCCTGTGGACGTAGTCAGGCATCTTCTGATTGAAATTGAACGGCTATACCTGACTCTACCGGGTGGAGAGTCTATTTATGAAGAATGGCGAGATAGATTAGCAACACTTGGCCAGAGGGTTTGTGCAAAATCGGGCAGCAGTAGTCTTGAGGGTGTTGCTGAGTCGGTGGACAGAAGTGGTGCCCTGATGCTGCGCCACGCTGATGGAAGTTTAATCAGGATTGTCGCCGGGGATATTACCCTGCGTGAATAATAAGACCAACAGGGCTGGCCTTCCTTTAAAGGTTGAGCCAGCGAAATAGTTCTGGAAGGGGCTTAGGCCCCTTCCAGATATCCCGGTCAGATGAACCCAACCCTGGCTATTGGCTATTTGCTGGCCTTTTCGGTATCTCCGATTCGGCCGAATGCCCTGAGAAACTCTATGGGCATCGGGAAGAGTATGGTGCTGTTTTTCTCGCTGGCTATTTCCGTAAGCGTTGATAGGAAGCGGAGCTGTATCGCTGACGGCTCTCTGCCGATGACGGCGGCTGCCTGAGCCAGCTTTTCCGAAGCCTGGAGCTCACCCTCGGCATGGATGATTTTGGCACGCCTCTCTCTTTCGGCTTCAGCCTGAGCTGCCATAGACCGCTTCATCTCTTCAGCAAGCTCGACCTCTTTAATCTCCACGGTGCTGACCTTGACGCCCCACGGGTCGGTATGCTCGTCAATGATTTTCTGCAGCATCTGGTTGAGCTTTTCTCGCTGGGTCAGCAGCTCATCAAGCTCGGACTGTCCCAGCACATTCCTCAGTGTGGTCTGTGATATCTGCGAGGTAGCCCTGATGTGGTCCAGCACCTTAACCACGGAAGCCTCGGGGTCGACCACCCTGAAGTAGACGACGGCATTAACCCGGACGGTAACATTATCCTTGGTGATGACCTCTTGTGACGGGACATCCATGGTGACCACGCGCAGGTCTACCTTCACCATGCGGTCAATAAAGGGGATGATAAGGAACAGACCGGGCCCCTTGGCGCCAATCAGACGACCCAGCCGGAAGATAACTCCCCGCTCATACTCGGTAACAACCTTGACTGTCATGGGGATGATTATGAGCAGGACGATAATAATGATACCGATAATCCAATACATTTGTATACCTCCTTTTATTATTCTTTCTTGATTACCCTTAGTTTCAAACCTTCAACCTTGGTTATAATCACCTCCTCTTCAGGCTCAACCCGGCCCATGTCAGTTATGGCTGTCCAGAGTTCACCCTCAACAAGAACCACCCCTTTCGGCTCCAGTGCTATCTCAACCACTGCCGTTTTGCCTACCAGGTCTTCCTTGCCGGCAGATATATGCTTCTGATGAGCCCGGATTACCCAGATAACAATAAAGGCAAGGATAATGGCAATGATAACAGCTAAAACGACAACTACCCAAGCATCTACTTGCAGCAAATGAACCCTCCTGTAGGAATTAAACTCATCTGTTTACCTCCTTATTTCTTTTTGGTAACATAGAGGGTTAAGCCATCAATCTTATTTATGACGACCTCCTCCCCAGGCTTTATCTGGCCCTTTTCGGAGATGGCTGACCAGCGTTCTCCCTTTAAGAAAATGGTACCCTCGGGATTCAGGGCGACTTTGACCACAGCCGTCTTGCCTATCAGTTCCTCCCGGCCGGTCTTGGCCTGCCTGCGGTGGGCAACTACGGCGCGATTAATCACGAAGACAAGGGCGGCGGCGATAATGATGGTTACGGTGGCAATAAGCCACGGGTCTATCCGGAAGACCGGGGATGCCCCCTGAAACAGGATTAATGAGCCAATAACCAGTGACACGATACCGCCAGCCGTGAATAAGCCGAAGGTAGTGGTCAGGACTTCGGCAATGAAGAGCCCGACGGCCAGAACGATTAATAGAATCCCGGCATATTGAGCCTGCAGCACTTGCAGTGAGTAGAAGGCCAGCAGTAGACTGATGCCGCCAACAACTCCGGGGAAAATAAGGCCGGGGTTAAATATTTCAACCGTTATACCGAGCATAGCCAGGCTTAGCAATATATAGGCAATATTCGGGTCAGCAATGGCGTACAGGAAACCCTCGATTGTTTTCATCGGGATATAGTTGATGGTGGCACCGAGGGTTTGCAGGGTGATTTGCCGGCCATCAAGCATGGTTACCTGCCGGCCGTCCAGCTGGATGAGGAGTGTATCAAGGTCGGGGGCAATCATATCAATAACATTAAGTTCCAGAGCCTCACGCTCGGTAGCCGAAACACTCTCTCTGACTGCCTTTTCCGCCCACTCCATGTTGCGACCGTGAGCCTCAGCGATGCTCCTGATATAGGCGGCGGCGTCATTGACTACCTTCTCCTCCATGCCTGATGGTAGTTCCCCGCTATCGCTGCCCATCGACACCGGATGGGCGGCGCCAATGGCCGTATTTGGTGCCATAACCGCCACATGAGCGGCCATAGTAATAAATACGCCGGCGGAGGCAGCTCGAGCTCCGGCAGGGGAGACATAGATCACAACCGGTATACGGGATTGAACAATAAACTGAATAATATCACGCATAGCGGTGTCCAGTCCACCCGGCGTGTCCATCTGGATGATGAGAGCTTCGGCTCCATCATCCTCAGCCCGTTCAATGCCGCGCTCCACGTAACCAACGAGAGCGGGATTGATGGTTCCCTTGATGGTCAGGACATCAACCCTGGGACTCGCTGCCTGAACGTTGGTGGCTATAGAGGCAGCTAGCAGTAAGCCTATTAAGACCAGCAGTATTCGCCTGATTTTTATCATGACCCGAACTTCCATAATTCCTATCATTATAATTCTACAATAGTTTAAATGCAATTGAAACAATCTCTTTCATAATCAGAATTGAATAGCCGGTTAAATTAGTGTAAATTATTATAGTATTTACGAACCATTAGCATGAGGGCGGAGTATGAGGGTTCAGAGATGTAAGGGAATGAGAGACCTGTCCCCCGGGGAAATGGCGGTATTCCGCTTAGTCGAGGGGTTGTTTAGAGACTGCTGCTCTAAGTGGGGGTACCAGGAGGTCAGGACACCAACCATTGAGTATCTGCACCTGTTTACCTCAGCCGGGACACTGACTCCGGGCATGCTGGGGAAGGTGTATTCCTTCCTTGACTGGGATGGCTGGAGCGGGGAGAGGGTGGTATTGCGACCTGATGGCACTATACCGGTTGCCCGGCATTACACCGAGTCTTCAAAAGGACTGGCCAGGCTCTTTTACGCCACCAATATCTTCATTTTTGAAGAGACGGGTGAGAAAACAAGGGAGCGGTGGCAGTGTGGGGCTGAGCTCATCGGGGCGGGTTCGGCACTGGCTGACGCTGAGCTGATAACGCTGTCCCTGGAAGTCCTGAAGAAGTTGGGACTGAAAGGCGTGCAACTGCGGCTATCACACGCCGGTCTGGTCAGGGCATTGCTGGTAAAACTGGGGCTGAGCCCTGAAGAACAGAACCGGGTGTTTGACCAGATTCTGGACGGCGATATAGAAGCGCTGGCGAAGGTCAGACGGGGAAATCCTGAACTGGAAAGCGCCTTATTTCCCTTGTTGAGCCTGAAAGGGCAGTCACCGGGGTTTCTCAAGAACCTGAGGGCTCTCCTCGCCCAGAATATACCTGAAATAAGTCCACATCTTGATGATTTTTTGCAGACTGTTGCCCTCCTTGAGGCTCTGGGATGCCGCTATCAGATAGACATTGCTTCGGGTGCCGGTTTTGAATACTATACCGGCATGATATTCCAGCTCTTTGTTGGCGGTGAGAAGATAGGTGGGGGAGGCAGGTATGATGCCCTTATTCCCGCCATGGGTGGCGGTGATGTCCCCGCCTCCGGCTTTGCTCTTTACCTTGACCGCCTGATGAGCATGGTAAAGCCTGAGGTCATCGCCGGTCCGGCACCGGAGAGAATTATGGTCCGCGTGCCGTCCGGAGAAGCTGATGCCGTGAAAGCGGCATTTAAGATGGCCGGCAGCCT
>CAYWRT010000042.1:0-7826 GCA_964460815.1 uncultured Dehalococcoidaceae bacterium | reverse complement strand
ATAAAGATAGCCCTGCCTAAGGGTCGCCTGCTGAGGAAGACGGCAGCCCGGCTGCAGAAGGCAGACTGGGGGCTGGATGAGTACCACTCCAAGATTGGTTTCTATCACCCCCAATCACAGAGATTCCCTGCCCTTATAATCAGGGTTCTTCATGAGAGGGATATTCCCATCCAGGTGGCCGTGGGGAACTATGACCTGGGAATCTGCTGCCTGGACTGGGTTGAGGAGCTTCTGGCTAAATACCCGAGCAGTGACCTGGTCAAGGTAAAAGACTTATTTTACGGTGAGGGCATGTTGTACATGGCGGCATCGGCAACAGGGCCGGTGAAGGGTCGGAATGGCGTGACGCGCATCGCCAGTGAGTATCCCAACTTGGCGGAGTCCTTTGCGCTGAAGACGCGTTTCAGTCGCTTCAGTATCTTCCCGGTTTGGGGGGCGGCTGAGGTTTTCCCCCCGGAAAATGCTGACATGGCATTGCTGGCGGTGAAGACGGAGGCTGAACTGGTTGACTATGACATGGTGCCGGTAAGCAAGGTCCTTGACTTCAGTGCCTTCCTGATTGCCAGCAGGAAAAGCTGGGAATCGAAGAATATGGATGAGGTGGTGACATCTATTTGTGACTGGCTGCCTGAGACCGAAAAAAAGGCACCCTTAGAAGATGAAGTTGGCCAAAAAGAAATATCAAGACACTATAACATAGAAGAAACGATGGAATATGCCGTCAGGCTGGCTTTGCCCGACGGACACCAGCAAGAGCCCACCTTCAATCTATTGAACGGGGCCGGCATTCAAATTGAGGGTTACCCGTCAGACACGGGCAACCGCCGCCCCAGGGTTAAACTTGACGGGGTAGTAGCCAAGGTTATCCGGCCTCAGGACATGCCCCTCCAGGTAGCCAACGGGAATTTCGACCTGGCTATTACCGGACGTGACTGGCTTATGGAACATCTGTACCAGTTTCCGTCAAGTCCGATTGAGGAGCTTCTGGACCTCAAGTTCGGCAGGGTGAAGCTGGTGGCGGTGGTAAGTAAGGAATTGGCTGTTGATGACAGCAATGGCCTGCGGCAACTCATTGCTGAAAAGGAAGAACCGTTACGGGTGGCTTCGGAATACGTGAATATCGCCGATAAGTATGCCCGGGACAAACATCTCGGGCACTACCGGGTAATTCCCACCTGGGGGGCGACTGAAGCCTTTTTACCGGAGGACGCCGACCTGCTTATTGAGAATACCCAGACCGGGCGGACTATAGCCAGGCACAACCTCAAGATTATTGACAACCTTTTCGAGTCTACAGCCTGCCTTATTGGCCATGCCAGTAGTAGATTAAGTCCAGCTAAAAAGGAGCGGGTAAGGTCTATTATGGAAAGACTTCAGACCGCCGTGGAGGATGCCTGATTGAAAATCATTGAGGGTTTTGAGAAAGCTAAAAAAGCGTTATCGCGTGAGAACGTGGCCCTGGCGTTTCCCCCGGGTATGGGGAAAACGGGGGAGGGTGGCGTTGAGGAAGAGGTCAGGGGGATTATCGAGGATGTGCGTAATCGAGGGGATAAGGCTATCTTTGAATATACCGAGAAGTACGATGGAGTCAGGCTGACTTCATTAGAGGTGGATAAGGGCGAAACAAACAGAGCCTATAGTGAAGTTGATGGGGGGCTGGTGGCGGCGCTGAAGCTGGCGGCAGAACGAATCCATGCCTTTCATAAGGCTCAGAAGGACGCTATCTGGCATGAGGTCTCGGAAAAGGGGTTGAGTCAGCTAATGCGTCCGTTACAGCGAATTGGTGTCTATGTACCCGGTGGTACCGCTACCTATCCATCAACCGTACTGATGACCGCCATCCCGGCCCGGGTCGCCGGTGTCAAAGAGGTGGTTATGGTGACACCACCGCATAAAAGCGGCATTCCGCCGGCCACACTGGTAGCAGCCGCTATTGCCGAGGTTGACCGCATTTTCCGTGTCGGCGGCGCCCAGGCGATAGCCGCCATGGCTTACGGTACGGAAACAATTCCGGCGGTAGATAAGATTTGCGGGCCGGGTAATATCTTCGTTATGCTTGCCAAGAAAGCGGTATTCGGGGTCGTTGATATCGATGCGCTCCAGGGACCGAGCGACGTGTTGATTATGGCTGATGAAAATTCTAATCCGGAATATTGCGCCGCCGAGCTTCTCGCCCAGGCTGAGCATGACCCATTAGCCGAGGCGCACATGGTGACCACTTCACGGCGGCTGGCCGATGAGGTTTTTCGAGAGGTGGCACAACAACTAAAGGGAATATCACGTCAGTCAATAGCCGGGGAGTCACTGAGGAGAGGGGTTATAGCCGTAGTGGACACCCTGGATGAAGCTATCAAACTAGCCAACCTGTATGCGCCGGAGCACCTCTGCCTGATGATAGAGGAAGCTGACGCCTGTATTGCTAGAATTACCAATGCCGGTTGTATATTTACCGGCAGGGGAGCGACGGTGGTACTGGGTGATTACGTGGCGGGGCCAAGCCATGCCCTGCCTACCGGGGGAACCGCCCGGTTCAGTTCACCACTCAATATCCTGGATTTTGTTAAATTTACGAGTGTTATCAACACGGATAAACTTGACATAAAGCAGCTGGGCAAAGCAGCGTCAATCATAGCGAGAACCGAGGGGCTGGATGCCCACGCTCGGGCAGTAGAAAGGCGACTTAAGGATTTAAGTTAGGGGATAATTATCATGGCTGATTCTCCGAGAAGCATAGAGAAATTCATTCGCTCCCACTTAGCCGGTTTTGCCGGCTACAGCGCCAGCACCTCGCCGGAGACGCTATCGGGCCGGGTTGAAGTCCCGTTGGCAAGCATAATCAAGCTGGACGCTAATGAGAACCCCTATGGCTGTTCGCCGAAAGTGCTTCGGGCTCTGGCGGATTGCCATTACTTTCATATCTATCCTGATGATGGACAGGGAGAGCTGCGTGAACTGCTGGCGGGATATACCGGTGTTGATGCCGAGTGCATCGTCGCCAGTGGCGGCAGCAACCAGCTGATTGACCTCATTGTGCGCCTGTTTGTTGATAAGGGTGACCAGGTGATAAACTGTGTCCCTACCTTTGACATATACCGTTTCAGTACAGAGATATGCGGCGGGACATTGATTAACGTGACCAGGGATGATAACTTTGCCATCGATGTCAAAGCCGTGAAAGCTGCCGTAAGCAGCAAAACCAAGCTCATATTTCTGGCTAACCCCAACAGTCCCACGGGAAATATAATACCGCAGAGGGATATTCTGGAGATTATTGACGACGGGATACCGGTGGTGGTTGATGAAGCCTATTATGAGTTCAGTGGTGAAACGGTGGTGCCTCTGGTCAGCAAATATCATAATTTAATGGTGCTGCGGACATTCAGCAAGTGGGCGGGGCTGGCGGGACTGAGGGTTGGTTACGGTATTTTCCCGCCTAGGATTGCTGACCGCTTGATGGCGGTAAAAATGCCTTATAATGTGAGCGTGGCCGCTATTATTGCCGTACGAGAATCTATGTCGGATTTGGACTATTTACGCGACAGGGTCAAAGCGATAATCGCCGAGAGAGAAAGGCTATTCAGTGAACTGAAAAAGCTGCCCTGGCTACAGCCATTTCCCTCGCAGGCTAACTTCATTTTCTGTACGGTGCTGAAGGGTAGTGCCCCAGAGCTCCATCAGAAACTGCAAAACAAAGGGATACTGATTCGTTACTTTAATAAGCCGCTTTTGAGAAATGGCATACGCATCAGCGCAGGTAAACCGGAAGATACCGATGCCCTGGTCAGGACCGTCCGCGAACTTGAAGCCTAGATAACCTGTTGAAATCCAGTCTTATTTGTCAAATCATTTACATCTGGTTGACAATAAGCTTACTTGTATGCCATATTATATTACAATTACACTTGACAAATGATGAATATATGTTATAATAATTAGCAATAATATCTAATGATGTTTAATAATATATACTATTTGTATTAATTATTAACAGGAGATTAAAGTGAAACAGGTTTTGGCGCCAACAGAAGAATTAGTGGCAGAAGTAAGTAAAATGCAAAGAAGTCGAGGATATACCGACCAGTTGATGTCAAATTTTTTCGGGTGTAGCCGACTGACCTACCAGCAGACACGTACCGGGAAGAGAAAGGTCGGCAATGCCTATTTCAATGGTGCCATGAGATTTCTGTCAACAGTGGATAAAGCCGCCAGGGGAGAGAGGTCGTCTGTCGTCAGGCGTGAGACCAGGGAGACAAAGATAAATTTAGAGCTGGCTATTGACGGCCGTGGCAAATATGAGATAAATACCAGCATCAACATGTTAGACCACCTGTTGTCCCAGCTGGCAAAGCACGGGTTATTTGACATAAAGATAACAGCTACCGGCGATGACGGGCACCATATTGCCGAGGATGTGGCCATCTGCCTGGGTAAAGCCTTCGGTGATGCCCTGGGGGAGAAGCGGGGCATCGTCAGAATGGCTGAGGCGACGGTACCCATGGATGATGCGTTAGCGATGGTAGTAATAGACATCAGCGGTCGGGGATATACGGTACTGGAACTGAACTTTGCGGAAAACGATATGTTTGGCTTTCCCACCGACCTTATACGCCATTTCCTTGAGTCACTGGCTAATGAAGCCAGGCTCAACCTCCACGCCCGGATTATCTATGGCACCAATGACCACCATAAGGCAGAGGCGCTATTCAAGGCGCTGGGGAGAGCCCTGGATAGAGCCACCAGAATCGACGAGCGCATTAGTGGAGAACTGCCCAGCACCAAGGGGGTCTTGGAGGGTTAGGGAACAGCGTTGTCCTGAATCAGCTTCCTCTCCGTTATTTTCTCATAAGCCTGCACGTATATCCTGGTGGTAGCCTCGATTACCTCGGGGGGGAGCGTTGGGGCCGGTGGTTCCTTATTCCAGCCAGACCGGACAAGCCAGTCGCGCACTGGCTGCTTATCAAAGCTGGGTTGTGACTTTCCAACTTCATAAAGGCCGGCATCCCAGAAGCGCGATGAATCGGGGGTCAGCAGTTCATCAATTAATGTAAGCCGGCCATTATCTATGCCAAACTCCATCTTGGTATCAGCAATTATTATGCCCCGTTTTAAGGCATATTCACGGGCATAGTCATAAATGGCCAGGCTCTTCCCTTCTATCTCTTCGGCTGTTTGTTGTCCGACCAGCTTTATTATGTCCTCCATGGTGATGGGCCGGTCGTGGCCAGTATCTGCCTTGGTGGTTGGTGTAAATATCGGCCGGTCCAGTTCCTGGGCTTCTTTTAAGCCCGCCGGCATGGGTTTTCCCGAAACAGTGCCATATTGCTGATATTCCGCCCATGCCGACCCGGAAATGTAGCCACGAACCACACATTCGACCGGTATACGCTTTACTTTTTTAACAATCATGGCGCGCCCGGAGAGGTAATCAGGGCAGTCAAAGCGGCTTCCCTCAGGAAGGTAGGAATCAAGGCAGTGAACGTCATCAACCGCCTCCATAAGGTGGTTGGGCATCAGGTCTGACGTATGACGGAACCAGAAAATGGAGAGTTGATTGAGCACCTGACCCTTGGCGGGAATACCGCAGGGGAGAACCGAATCAAAAGCGGAAATGCGGTCGGTGGCGATGATGAGCAGTTGACTACCGAGGTCATAGGTATCGCGTACCTTGCCCCGGATGAACAGTGGCAGTGGCAGGTCTGTCTCCAGCAATACAGATAAGTTAAGATTATCCATCAAATTTCACCTTTCTAGATGATACCAGATGAGTCAGCTCCTGGTAACAGACTTATATTGACCTTGGTCCCAGTTCCATGGACTCGGAGATACTACCCTGCCATTGCGCCTTGGTTAAGCCGAGTCTCTGGAAAACTTCGTCAACATATTGCAGGTAGTGCTGGTAGTCAAAAAGCATCTCAAGCTCTTTAGGCGGTATGGCGCCGGTAATCTCGGGGGCGGCCTTGAGCAGGGTGAGAAAATTCCTGTTCCCTTTCCACGTTTTCATGGCATTTTTCTGTACCAGCTCGTAGGCTTCCTGACGGCTTAAACCCTTATCAATAAGCGCCAGCATAACCCTCTGGGAGAAAACCAGTCCCCGGGTAAGCTCCAGATTCTTTTTCATCCTGTTCGGGTAAACCTGCAGTTTCCTCATTACCGAGGTGAAAATAGCCAGGGTATAGTCCAGTATCAGGCAGGCGTCGGGGAGGATGACGCGTTCGCTGGAGGAGTGACTGATATCACGTTCGTGCCACAGGGCGATATTCTCCATCGAGGTCAGAGCGCAGCCTCTGGCAATACGAGCCAGACCGCAGATGCGCTCGCAAAGCTCTGGATTTCGCTTGTGGGGCATAGCTGAGGAGCCAGTCTGGCCAGCATCAAAGGGTTCTTCTACCTCCCGCACCTCGGTTCGTTGCAGGCCTCTGATTTCGGTGGCAAATTTTTCCAGAGAACCAGCGATTATAGCCAGAGTGGTGACAAACTGAGCATGGCGGTCGCGCTGCAATATCTGGTTTGATATGGGGGCAGGGGCCAGGCGCAGCTTGCGGCAGGCTTTCTGTTCGACCTCGGGTGGCACCGTGGCATAGGTACCGACGGCTCCTGAAATCTTACCGACGGCAATAACTTTCTTAGCTTCGCTAAGCCTTTGCAGGTTGCGTCTCATTTCATCAACCCATATCGCCAGCTTCAAACCAAAGGAGGTCGGCTCGGCATGTATGCCGTGGGTACGACCTATCATCACGGTATATTTGTGCTCTATCGCCCTTTGCGCCAGTACCACGGTGAGTTCCTTTATATCCTGAATCAAAATATCGGCGGCTTCGACCAGTTGCAGACTGAGCGCCGTATCCATGACATCGGAAGAGGTGAGACCCAGGTGAATGAAACGTGATTCCTCACCAACGCTTTCGGCTACGGCACCTAGGAAAGCCGTCATATCGTGGTGGGTCTCCCTGAGGATTTCCTCCATACGCTTTAAGTTGCACTTGGCTATCTTTATCTTGGGGATGGCACGGCGGGGAATGGCGCCGAGCTCAGCCCAGGCATCACAGACAGCAATCTCTACCTCAAGCCATTTATCAAACTTGTTCTCATCTGACCATACCCTTTTCATATCGGGTCGGGAATACCGCTCAATCATTATATTCTCCTCTGTCTGCCAGTTGCTCCAGCGTATCAGGTAGCCTGGATGTTCGTTAATTTTTTATCCCGAATTTTCTTTTTGCAATTCGCTCCGGTACGCTTCGTAGGCTTTTTTAATGCTGTCATGCTTCAGCCCCAGAATCTCGGCTGCCAGGTAGGCGGCATTCATTACCCCGGCACTGCCTATGGCAACACAGGCGACGGGTATACCGGCCGGCATCTGAACTATAGAGTAAAGAGCATCAACCCCCTTTAGCTCACTGCTGGAAAGCGGCACGCCTATTACGGGCAGTGTAGTCCAGCTGGCAAGAACTCCCGGTAGATGCGCGGCTCCCCCAGCCGCCGCAATGATGACCTCAATACCCCTTTCCCGGGCAGATTGGGCATATTGTCTGGCCTTTTCCGGGGTGCGGTGAGCTGATATTACATTGACCTCATGGTCAATACCGAGTCGGGTTAATACCTCCAGCGCTGGCTGGAGTGCCCCGGCATCTGACCTGGAACCCATGACCACGCCGACAAGTGGCATTTTATTTACCTCAACTCCTTCGTTTCTTATCTTTTCCCACCCGGCCGCCCTCGTATCATCGGCGGCTCAGCCCTTAAATATTCCCCCTCCCCAGTTTCCCCCTTTCGTAAAGGGGGACAAAAGGGGGATTTTGCTACCCCCCTTTTATCTACCTCACCCC